>JADDPY010000449.1 GCA_016781635.1 Rubrobacter sp. | reverse complement strand
GTGGTACAATATTTTCGTTGCACCTCTATCAGGAGGTAAGGACCGATGCACAGAAAGATGAACTAACTAGCTGCAAGCACTGACGTTGTGACGCGATCAGGGTTTGCCGCTCGGGCTGGCGATCGCCGACTCTTAACAGGAGCGGCTTCGCCGGCCCGAATATTTTGCCAACGAGGGCTACCCTCGGGAAGGAAAGGCCATGCACGACAATCAACGGGTGGCCGACATGGCCGTAGAGGTACTGACGCGTCAGGCGAGGCTCCGCGCCGAAAGCACCGGGAAGACGCTCGAGGGGGCGCAGGAGGATGTCTCGAAGACCGAGGCAGGCCGGCTACTCGGGGAGTTGCGTGACGGCCCGCACGGCGACAAGAGGTCGGACCGTTGGCAAGAGGCCCTCGCGCCGAAGCGGGACGAGGAGCGTAGGCGGACCGAACGACAAGAGCGCGACCGGGTTCAGCGAGAGGCGGATTGGAAGCGGTTCATGCAGATGGAGTTGCAGGAGCTGGAGCTGCGCAAGGACGGCCAGCTTGGCCGGATGCTGGGCGAACCGCTGTCCGGGGAGTCACCGGCGGCGTTACACCGGCTGTCCTCCGAGGACCGGAGGCAGGCAGAGCAAGGTCTGGTGGCCGTGATGAAAAACGGGGAATTGTCCTACAAGCACGTGGGGGAGCTTACGGAAGCGGACATGCCCGCCAGGGTCGCTGCCAACAGGTTGCGGACAACTTGGCTCAAGGAACGGCGAGACGGCTGGATCGCCAGTAAAAAGGCACACTCGTAGGAGGATCCGCCCACCGGAGATAAGCATCTCGGGTGGGCGGACGACGGAGAGGCGGAAGGTCAGTTTTCCTCTCCGTCGGATGGGGTTCGTCCCACTCCTTGTGCCAGATTGCTCTCTCCTCGGCGTGATGGCGCAGACGCCCTTCCAATGCGTCTGCCCGTTCGCTCAACTCCCGCATTCGCTCGTCCATGCTCCGCGAGGCCTGGCTCTCACGTTGCGGACGCCACCCGACCTGCTCCGCACGCTTCTCCGCCGCTTTTTTCCGATCCCGCACACGCACTCCTCTAACTACATTCTTTTCTGAAAGGATGGGGTGCTATCCCGGGTCTAGGAGGAGGGCAGGTAGCAGTTCTGCACCTTCATGCGACGGAATGTCGCATAATTCATGCATTATACTCCGCGCGCGAGCTCCAGGCGCCTGGTCGCATCGCCTGCAAGGGCGGTCCCCAATAAGACGGGGGTCTCTCACACGGCCCTTACGCCGTTGGGGAGTCTCTCTGGGTTCGAGCGAGAGCGAAGTTCGGATATTCGATGGAAGGAGAGCGGCATGAACCGGGATAGAGGCGAGAACGGGCCGGATGTCCGCAGCCCTCGAACCGGTGTCGTCGGCATCGCCCTGAGAAACCGGCGAGGTGACTCATGACCGGACGGCCGGGCGAAAAACGCCACCGCAGAGAGCTCCGCGAGCGCGCGGAGAAGCTAGGATGGGACTGCTCCGAGCTCTCGGATCACGAGATCGAGGAGCGGCTCATCGAGATGGAGCGGAGAAAAGAGCAGCTGCAGGAGGCCTGGAGACGGCGACACAACCCGCCTGAGCCGGGGGCGAACCGCCCGGGTGACAAAAGGTAAGGCAGGAGGCGACCGCCCTACAAACCGTTCGCTACCGCGCAGCCCTACGCACGTGCCCCGGAGCCCCGAGTACGGCATAACTATTCTGTAACAGTCGGAGAGCCACGGGCCACGCTGCGTGCTACCCCCGAGCTGGACAACACAACGCAGGCAGATCACGCCCTGACCCGCCCCCGGACCCTGCTGGTACCCGCTCCACATACTTTGCAGGTACTACCCGTGGCACGAAACCTTGCATTACGGTAACAAATATTAAATTTTATTAAGTTTGCGTTTCGATGCGGAAATACCGCATCACTTTTATCTAAGCTGTTTAGGCGTATTCGTGAGGTAGTTTGAGGGGTGAGGAGTGAAGAGAGGGGGTTGCGTTGTGTAGGGGCTTTCCCTATGGTGGCGAGCTGTTGGAGGGGGGATCCAGAGGGATCCCAGGCAGTAAGCAATAATACATAGGAAGGAGTCTGGATAGCATGCTTTCCAGAACGAAGATGACTGTGCTGCTTGGCCTTGTTGCCATGATTGTTACCGCTTTCGCGATCTCCGCGAACGCCCAGTCGACCGGGTATGCAAGTTACGGTACCGTGGATGTAGGTGAGGCGCAGGTCGGCAAGCCGTTCGCGTATGGTACCGATGGGCCCGACACTTTCAGCTGCAGCGGCCTGATGCGCTACATTCTCAGAACCACCGGCATCGACTACGATGCGCCCTGGACGCCCGAGGAGTACCTGTCCAGGTATGCTCCCGTCGCCCCCGGGGACTTGCAGCCCGGCGACATCGTGATCTACCCGGACTGGGCCACCATGTACGTGGGCAACGGCCAGCTTCTCAACGCCAACGCTTACGAGGGCGTCGTCACGCACACCCCGATGGATTACGCCGGCGAGCCCGTGGGCATCGTGCGCCCGTAGCGACGGAGCAACGCGAGGGGCCGCT
>JADDPY010000446.1:1039-10444 GCA_016781635.1 Rubrobacter sp. | reverse complement strand
ATGAACGACCCCGAGCTCAAGATCGCGCGTCCCCGCCAGATCTACACGGGCGCCCGCCAGGCCGACTACGTCCCGATGGACGCGCGTTAAACACCGACGTGGAGGCGCGGCGGGCCGACCACAGCCGAGCGCTCGGGCCGAAGGCGGGCTTGTCGTCTGTCGGGTGGGCATTTTGGCGTTCCGGCCGCTCGTCGCGCCCCTCCCCTGCTCTTGAGGCGGCTCAGGAGGGGGTTCAAGAACCTCCGGGAGATAGTGTGGGTCCAGGAGGAGCCTGAGAACATGGAAGTGCGGGGGCTCATGGAGCCACGCCTGAGACCGCTGATGCGTAACTCGACCGAAGACGACAACGGCCGAGTTTCACCTCGTGTAGCCTACGAGGTGTCAAGTCCAGTTTGCCTTTGATCCTCGCAACACTCATCTAGCGATGACGCCACCGCCTCACGCGTCGAAGCGAAAATGTCGCTGTAGGAAGGATTGTGGCTGGCGCGGATCCGCGACGACCCCATGGAGGAACAGTGCTCCCCCGCGCGTTCAAGAGGCGCGTTCGAAGAGTATGTCCTGGGCCCCCTCCCAGAGGGTCTTCTCCCCGAGGGCGCGCAGGTTCTCCCGCCCCTCCGTAACGGTCAGGAAGTGGTTGCCCGCGAGCCTGCCCGCCTTGCTCGCGAAGATCGTGCCCGCGTAGGGGAAGAGGATCTCCGTCTCCGAGACGCCCCCGGGGTAGAACAGGACCTCACCGGCCTGCGGGACGCTCGTGGGGTCCTCCAGGCCCACCCCGAGGTCGTAGTCCCCCAAAGGGATCCAGCAGGACTCCCCGCTCCAGCGGACGTGGATGATCTTCTGGCGGTACGGCAGGAGCGCCTCGAAAGCCTCGCAAGTCGTCGGGGACTTCTCCCTCTCCCATCGCGCCACGAACTCGTACGGTCCCGCCGTGATCCTTACGTCTCCCATCTCGTACTCTCCCTCGATCCTCTTTACCCGGTCCCTCGCGCCACCCGCCCTAACGGGCGAGCAGCGTCAGGAGTTAGGCTCGACCGTCTTCCGCGGCCTCAACAGCCTACCAACCGGCCGCGAGAAGATCTCGCCGTCGCAGAAGACGGTCCTGCCGCGCACGACCGTCCGCACGACGCGCCCACGGAACCTCCGGCCCACGAACGGACTACTCTTGTAACGGTAGAAGAGGTCGTCCTCCCCGAGCACGAAGCCTGTATCCAGTTCGACGAGGGCGAGGTCGGCGTCGGCCCCGACCTCGACGCGTCCCTTCTCCGCCAGGCCGAAGCGCGCGGCCACGTTTCCCGAGACGAGATCCGCGACGCGCGCGAGCGGTAGGCCGCGCTCGTGGTGGCCCTCGTCGAGCATCACGTTCAGGAGGGACCGGCAGCCCAAGATGCCGCCCCAGATCCCGAAGAAGTCGTCCCCGACCTTCGTCTCCGGCGGGGAAGGCGAGTGGTCCGAGGCGACGAACGCGACGTCGCCCCCGGAGACTCGCTCCCACAAAGACTCGAGGTCTCCCCTCGGGCGGAGCGGCGGGGCGCACTTGGCCAGGGCTCCGATCTTCTCCGCGTCCTCATCCGTCAGGACGAGGTAGTGGGGGCAGGTCTCGCAGGTGACGTTCACCCCACGGGCGCGTGCCGCGGCGACAAGGGCGACGCCCCGCCCGGTGCTCACGTGTACCACGTGCAGCGAGCAGCCGGTCTCTTCGGCGAAAAGGATCGCGCGTCCTCTATCGCCTCCAGTTCGGCTACCACGGGGCGCGAGTCGAGGTAGTCGCGCATCGTCGTGCGAGAGGCGGCCTTGGCGCGAGCGGCGAGCGCGTCCGTGATATCTCTGTTCTCCGCGTGGACGAGGACGGGAAGCCCGAGCGTGGCCGCCCTCTCCATGCCCTCGTAGAGCGTGAGGTCGTCGGCGGGCGTGAAATCCGGTGTGCCGGAGGTGGACATGAAGGCCTTGAAGCCCACGACACCCTTCTCCGCAAGCTCGTCGAGGCGCTCCACGGGTCCGGGAACGAGCCCGCCGAACAGAGCGAAATCCACGAGCGAGGAAGCCTCCGCCGCCCTCCGCTTGAGGCCGAAGCTCTCCGCGTCGACGGTGGGCGGGTAGGCGTTGAGCGGCATCTCCAGGTACGAGGTGGCGCCACCGGCCGCGAGCGCCCTCGTGCCGGTTGCGAACCCTTCCCAGTCCGTGCGGCCCGGCTCGTTGAAGTGTACGTGGGCGTCGATGGCGCCGGGGAAGACGTGGAGCCCACGAGCGTCCACCTCCTCTCTCCCGGTCTCCGCGAGGTCCGGGGAGATCGCGGCGATCCTGCCGTCCGAGACGGCGACGTCGGCCTGTGCAGCATCAGCGACGCCCCCGACTACGGTGCCGTAACGGAGGATCAAGTCGTAAGCCGCCACCGGGCTAGCCCCGCTCCCCGGCGAGGAGCGCGAGGAAGCGGCTTATCGTCTCTACCGCAACGGCGACGTCCTCCTCCTCGACCGATTCCGCGGGGTTGTGGCTTATGCCTCGCTCGCAGCGCACGAAGAGCATCGCGACGGGGGCTATGGCGGCCACCTCCGCCGCGTCGTGGCCCGCGCCGCTCGGCAGGCGGTGCGCCGGCAGACCGATCTCCTCGACGGCCCGGGCCAACAGCTCGGTTAGATCCGGGCTCGTCGGCACCGCCTTGCTCTCCTGCCTCACCCGCCAGGAGCTCTCCAAACTGCGGGCCCTGGCTATCTCCTTTGCCCTCTCGCGCAGGGCCTGCAGGGCGCTCCCGCGAACGCCGTCGTCCCCGTGGCGAAGGTCGAGGCTGAGGGTGGCTTCGCCCGGGATAACGTTCCCCGCGCCCGGATGGGCCTCGATGGTCCCGACCGTCGCCACCATACCCTCCTGTCTCCGCGCCGCCTCCTCGACCGCCAGCACGAACTCGGCGGCCGCGGGGAGGGCGTCCCTGCGCCCCTCCATCGGAACGGTGCCGGCGTGTCCCGCCTCGCCGACGAAGCCGACCCCTACGCGGCTCTGGCCCTGGATAGCAGAGACGACCCCTACCGGAAGGCCGAGCCTCTCAAGTACCGGCCCCTGCTCTATGTGGACCTCGCAGTAGCCGATAAGATCGTTCGGGGAGCGGTCGGCCCTCGCCAGGGCGTCGGGATCGCCACCGAAGGCATGCACCGCTTCCGCTACCCTCACGCCGTCGCCGTCCGTCAGGTCGAGCAGTCCGGGTTCTAAAGTACACGCGAAGGCGGAGCTTCCCAGGAAGGTCGTGCCGAAACGCAGCCCCTCCTCGTCGGCGAAGGCAGCGACCTCGACGGCGAACGGCAGGCGTTCGCCGCTCGCGTTCAGGCACTCGACGCAGGCGAGGGCGACCAGCACGCCCAAGGGACCGTCGTACCTCCCCGCGTCGCGGACGGTGTCGAGGTGAGAACCGAGGACAAGCGTGCCTCCCCCCTCCTTTCGGGCCTCGTAGCGCCCGATCAGGTTGCCGATGGCGTCGCTTCGCACGGTCATACCGGCATCACGCATCCAGCCCGCCACGATCTCGTTGACGCGCCGCATCGACTCGGAGCCGTAGGGCCGGACGAGGATGCCCGACTCCTCGCTGATAGCACCGAGGATCTCGCACCTCTCCATCACGGTGGCCGCCGACTGTATCACGAGCTCCTCCCTTCCTGTATTGGCACGCGGGACGACCGGTGATTGCTTGTTCAAACAGCCCACTAGGCGGGGCAGGCAAGCCCGTACCTGCGGGCGACAACCGCGCAACCGCGTGAGGGACCAGCGGGCCGCAGCCCCGTGGGGAGCTCGCTCCCCTATCCCCTTGTCGCGGGGCGTCGCAGCATATAAGCCCTGGTTTCGACGCGTCAAACCCCTCCCGTCCCCACTAAAGAAACCCGCATCCTCGCGGAGGAGTGTCTCTTGCACCTACGTCTTGGAAGGCCGCGAAGAGACGACGGTGAAAGCCCTCAAGAAGAATCCGACTTACACTGCTGCGATGCGTGCGTGGGCTGCTCGACGCCGAAGCTATAAGCAAAGTTGAAATCGTGGCACCTCGGCACAGATCGGGTGAAAGGCGCATCAGACGCACCTTTCGGAGTCGCCCCGATCCATCCGTGAGGAACAACCGCGTCCGCAGCGGCGACCGCGCCGACCGCAGCAATGGACACCGCAACGACCATGAACATTGACCGTGCGGTCGTGACCACGCCTTTGCGCCTCTGGCCTCTGATATCCGATACCGCCACGACCCAGAGGACGGTCGCCGAGAAAGCCACCGAGAACCACAGTAAGTACCAGAGAAAGGTTGCGAGTGGCACCATATAAATTCGGAGTATAGCGCTACGCAGGCCGCACCAGAACGACTCCGTCAGTGGTCGACAAGCTCGGCACGGCCAGGAGGGGAGAAGACGTAGCGCCTTGGGACGTCACGGCCGATCCTTGGCGTCTTCTCCCAGGATGCGGAGCATATTCTCGCCCAGTACGAGGCTTCGGTCGGACTCCTCCATCCCAATGGAGCGGACGCGATCGAGTTCGAAGCCCTGGTCGAAGACGGGTGTCATGCTGGTGAAGAGGACCCGCCCGGCGCCGAACGCCTCGACACACTCCTCCAGAAAGTCCTGCCGGTACACCCCGTTCGTCCCGATGCGCAGGTTGGAGCAAGCCTCCAGCGCCAGGAAAGCGTCGGCTTGGGCGAGGCCGCTGATATTGATCTGGCCGCCGTGGCTCATGACGATGGTGGTCTCCCCGGCCTGTTCGGCGACGGAGCGGATCTGCGAGGCGTGGGCGACCCAGGGGTAACCAGCCGCGACGATAACCGGTATGCTGAGAGCCCCCGCTTCCCCGACGAGCCGTACGACCGGCGCGTCGTTGACGGTGTATCCCTCCTCCATGGGATGAAGCATCAGCCCTCGGAGCCCCAGCCGTGTCACGCAACGGCGGAGCTCGGTAACGGCGTCCTCGCCGAGCCGCGGGTCGATCCGACAGAAGCCCACGAAGCGGTCGGGGTAACGTGACTGCATGGCGGCGACCGCGTCGTTCTGAGGCTCGAGATGGTAGGTCCTGGGTTGGACGGGCGAGATCACGCTCTTATCGATGCCGTTTCGGTCCATCGAGGCCAGAAGCTCCTCTGCCCCCAGCCCGTAGCCGTTGATCGAGCTCCCGGCCATCGTGAGACCGTCGACGATCAACTCGGCCCCCTCCCCGGCACCTCGTGTCTGACGCGTTCCAGGATCGACGCGATGTTGTCGTGAAGCACCAGACGCTGCTCATTCTCTGATAGACCGAGACGGATGATCTTCCGCAACTCCAGCTTGGGGTTGCAGCCCGGACCGTCGCTCCCGAACAGGACGCGGTGCGCGCCGAGCCGTTCGATGGCTGCGCCGATCTTATGCGGATACGGGCACGCGGAGGTGTCCAGGAGCAGGTTCTCGTACCTCTCGCACAGACGGATGGCGTCGTCCGTGTGGTGGTACCCGCCCATGTGGGCCAGGATGATCGTCGCTTCGGGCGCCCTCTCCGCCAACTCCTTGAACTGCTGCGGCAGGCTGAGCGGCTCGTCGCCGGAATGGAAGAGGACCGGGGCCTCGAACTCGGCCGCCTTCTTGACCAGCTTGACGACCGACTCGTGGTGCGCGGGCGCCGTCACGCTCTCCTGGTGGATCTTCAAACCCTTCATCCCCAGGTCGACGATGGCCTCCTCGAGCAGGGCCGCGGCGCCCGCAGCGTGGGGATTGATGCGGGCGTAGGGGATCAAACGGTCCGGGTATCTTTTGCAGGCGTCGTGGAGGTACGGAGCGCGTCGGGCTTGAGGACCGGCGCATCCGCGTAGGTCATCACCACGGCCTGCCCGATGCCCGCTTCGTCCATCAGCTCTATTATCGCCTCGGGCGGATCGAACCAGCCGAAGGCCTCGTACTCGTCGACGTGCGTGTGCGAATCTATGACGTGCAACCTCAACGCTCCTTGCGAATGACGCCACCGGCAGAACGGTTCACCAGCTGCCTGATCACCCCATGCACGGCTTCCCCTTGAGGTTAATCAACGAGCAAAACCGATGTTCCGTTGCCTATAGTCCCCACCCCTCCCCGGAAGCTCCTACGGCTCCCAGAACCCTAGCTCGCGTGGCTGGTCGGCGGGACACGCCCGGCTTCCCGGGGAGCCGTCACGTAGTAAAGAATCGCGGAGACTGCGGCCCCCACGAACCAGGAGAACGGGGAGAGCAGACCGAATGTCGGGATCAAGGCCACAACGACGGCGATGATCGCCGAGACCACGAAGACCAGGACTGCTCGGCGGTTGAAGCCGCCTTGGTACCAGTAGGGCGAAGACGCCCCCTCGCGATACAGGGCGTCGACGTCGACGCGCCCCCGCCGGACGAGATAGTAGTCGACGAAGATGATCCCGAAGAGCGGCCCCAGGAAGGCGCCGAGGCCGCCCAGGAAGTAGTTGATCGCCACCGGGCTATTGTAGATGTTCCAGGGTGTGACCAGGAGGGAGGCGATGGCCGTGATCACGCCCCCGCGTTTGAAGTCTATGTGCTTTGGGGCGGCGTTCGCCAAATCGTAGGCGGGCGAGACGAAGTTGGCGACGATGTTGATCCCCACCGTGGCTATCGCGAAGGTCAGGGCCCCTATGACCAGCACCAGCGTGTTCGGTATCCTGGCGACGACCTCAACCGGGTCGGTGATGGCCTCTCCGAACACGGTCGCCGAGCCGGACGTGACGATGACGACTACCAGCGCGAAGGCCATGAAGTTGACCGGCAGCCCCCAGAAATTGCCCCGATAGACCATCCTTTCGGAGGGCGAGAAGCGCGAGAAGTCGCAGAAGTTGAGCATCAAGGTGGAGAAGTACGCCACGACCAGCGAAATGGCCGTGAGGAAGGCCAGGATCGCTCCCCCCGTCGACAGCTCCTGAGAGCTCAGTGTCAAACCTATTTGTCCCCTCGCCTCGATAACGATCCAGACCGCGAGCGCGAACATGGCGACGTAGATCGCCGGACCGGCCCAATCGACGAACCGGCGCACGGTCTCCATCCCGTTGCGCAGGACGAACAGTTGCGCGGCCCAGAGGGCCAGGAAACAGGCCCACCCTAAACTAGAGAGCCCAAGGATCGAGTTCTCCGTGTACGGCTCTAACCCCGGGAAGATCCTGATCAGGAGGACGAGCACGGCGACGGAGGCCAGCCAGATCTGGATGCCGTACCAGAAGATGGCTATGACCGCCCGGATAAGGGCCGGGATGTTGGCCCCGAAGACCCCGAAGCTTATGCGGGCCAGCACGGGATAGGGGATGCCGTGCCGCTGCCCGGCGATCCCGCTGAGGTTCATCAGAAAATAAACGACCACGATGCCGACGAGCAGCGCCAGGAACACCTGCCAGCCCGCAAGGCCCAGGAAGAACAGCCCCGCGGCGAAGGTGTAGCCACCGATGCTGTGCACGTCGGCCATCCACATCGCGAAGAGGCTGTAGGTGGTCCAGTTACGCTCCTTGACCGGCGCGAGGTCCTCGTTGTACAGCCGCTCACTGTAGGTCGCGGTAGGCACCGTTCTCTCGGTCATCTCGTTCCTCCCTCGCGCCTTCCCCCGAACGCATAAGCACGCTCTCCGCCACGATTCTGCTGCAAGGGGAGTTTTGTGTCAACCGTTACGAGTGGGTAGTCCGGCGCGTAGCCCTCGACGGCGAGGATCCTCCCGGGGTCCACGCAGTCGAGGTTGCCCGGGTACTGAGTAGGTTCCGTTGCTGGTAGCGCCGTCGTGGCGGGGTCTTAAGTTGTGCGCTGCGTGGCCGCCGCAGCTATCGAACAGATTTCGGCCGCTTCCAGTTCGTAGCCTTCCGAGGTACTCTTCCTCGACGACCAAAGCGAAGGCTTCTGGAGCCGCACAATTCCAGCCGAGTAGCTCAAGAGTACTTATCGCGGCGAGAATGGCGAGGAGATCGTCCGACTTGCTCAACACCTCCTCGGCCCCCGCCTCCCTCGCCCGGGCGTGCTCCTCCGGGTCGATGCTTATCGTCAGCACCATCACCCGGGCATCGGGACAGGACCCGCGCATCTCGTCTATCAGTCCGATGCCCTCGCTGCCGGCCAGATACCGGTGGCATTCGGATGCCGAGTGGGTCCTTCCTACCACCCTGAGATCGGGCTCTCGATCCAGCAGCAAGGCGAAACTCTCGCCGAAAACGCGCCTCCTGGTTAACCTTCGCCAGGGTCCTCAAGCGGAAGCGGCCCAGCCCGTACCACCGCTTGGCCTCCGCAAACAGGAGCTCCACCCACACCTTCCGCTTGTGCAACCGACAGCGCGACCTTTTGGACCGGTTTCGTAAACCGCGGGGATTCGGTTCACCAAAGGCATCCGGACAATGCGGGGGAGGCAGCACGCTCGGTCGCAAAAGAGGTCCCCCTCGCCCGGCTCCGACGCTCCCCGGGTTATCCTTTCGATGGATGTCGCAGTCTTGATGAGCCAGCGGTAGGCACCGGTTCTCCGACGAAGGGATAGAGGAAGCGCATGGGCGAAGGGACGAGGGAGAAGCTGCTCAAGGTCGAGGAGGAGCTATCAAAACTCTTTTTCGAGCGGAAGGAGGAGATCCGTGGTCTCCTCGTGGGCCTCCTCGCGAGGGAGCACGTCTTGCTCCTGGGCCCCCCCGGGGCGGCCAAGAGCGAGCTGGCCGAGGAGCTCTGCTCCAGGATCGTCTGGGACGAGGGGGAAGGCCACACCGGCTACTTCCGGTGGCTCCTTTCGCGCACGTCGACGCCGGAGGAGCTCTTCGGGCCGGTCTCGTTGCGGGCCCTTGAGGAGGACTCCTACCGGCGCAAGACGAAGGGGAAGCTCCCGGAAGCCAGCATCGCCTTCCTCGACGAGGTCTTCGAGTGCAACTCGGCCGTCCTCAACGGTTTGTTATCGGTCCTCAACGAGCGGTTGTTCTTCAACGATGGCGAGCCCACGCTCATACCTCTGGAGATGGTGGTCGCCGCCTCCAACGAGCCGCCGGCCGAAAGGGAGGAGCTCGTCGCCCTCTTCGACCGCTTCTTGTTGCGCTACGTCGTCTCTTACGTGAGGGAGGACGAGAGCTTCGAGGCCTTGCTCCGCAGGGAGTCCTTGGCCCCCTCCGGGAGGACGAGGATCGCCACCTCCGAGCTCCTCGAGGCGCAGGAGGAGGCACGAACGGTCGACGCCTCAGGGGTGCTCCCGGCGGTCGCGCTCTTGAGGAGAGAGCTTTCGGAGGCGGGTGTTGCGGTATCGGACAGGCGCTACGCCAAGAGCCTGAAGCTCCTGCGGGCCAACGCCTACCTGGAGGGACGGCCCGAGGTCACGGACGAGGACCTTTTGCTCCTGGCCAACGTGCTCTGGGTGGAGCCGGAGCAGATCCGTGAGGTGCGCAAGAAGGTCATGGTGCTGGCGAGCCCCGAGCTCTCGGAGGCCCAGGACCTCCTCGAGG
>JADDPY010000446.1:0-977 GCA_016781635.1 Rubrobacter sp. | reverse complement strand
CAGGAGGCGAACGCCAAGCTCAAGGAGGTGACCAACCGGCTCCTCGCCCTGAGAAACGATGCCGAGAGGGTGTCGCGGGGCACCGAGAAGATCGACGAAGCCCTCTCGGCCGTGGTCGAGATGAACAGGGAGGTGATCCACAGATGGCTCGGCATCATGATCTAGGGGACGACGAGGGGATCCGCCGGGACGACGACGGACCGAGGCGGGAGGTAGAGGATCTGCTCGGGCTGTCGGCGGAGGACCTGGAGGCCATAGAGGGGGTAAGCCCGAAACCGGCGGAAGCGGACCCGTCTCCGGCCGAACAGAACGTGCTGCAGGACCGCTACGACGGCCGCCTCTTCGGCGAGCTCTACGAGGCGAGCCGGGAGATCAGGGCCCTCGCCGAATCGGAGGGGGCTCCGGAGACCTTTGGGGCCCTCCTCAAGGACTTCTTCTGCGCCTTCTACAAGGCGGCTCCGGTCCTCGCGCCCGAGGAGTACGTGGAGGAGCGCCACCGAAGGCTGAACAGGCCCTTCGTGGAGAGGTTGCTCGAGGACGAAAAGACCCGTGTCGCGCGGCTCTGGACCCGCCTGGACCCCCTCTCGAGCGGCCTTGCGACCCTGGTCGCCGGCAGGCGAGTCCTGAAGGAGATCACCGAGGAGCCCGAGCCGAAGGGCTCGTCCCGGCGGGCGCAGGAGGATACGCCGCCTACGGGGCAGCAGCAGGGCGCCGGGGAGGATCCGCCGGGGGAAGGAGCCGGTGCCGGCGGTCCACACCTGAAGGGGACCGGCGACGAGGGCGCGCCGACCGAGGACGAGCTGAAGCGGACGATCCGGGCGGCCGCCGGTGAGGCCCTCGAGGAGGCCGAGAACCTCCACGGGGCGCTCTCGGGCTGGGGGCTCTCCCCCGCGGACCTTTCGAAGGTGCCGCTCGGGGAGCGCTTCGAGTTCGCGCGGCGGCTCAGGGGCAAAGACCTCAGGCGTCTCGCCGACCTC
>JADDPY010000038.1 GCA_016781635.1 Rubrobacter sp. | reverse complement strand
TCTCCGGCAGCTTGCCCTGCCTGCTTCGTAGCTCTGTTCCTGGAGCGCCTCTACTAGAGAGGCTAGAGGTTCATATATCAGGGAGAAGTGTCAAGCGGGGGTGATCGCCACCTCCAGCTCTTCGAACCGCCACGCCGCGTAGCCCACCGCCGCGCGGATCTCTCCCGGCTCGAGGTAGGGGTCGGCATCCGGGATGTCTCCTTCGTCGTGACCGCCTGCTAGCAGGCCGAGTATCGTTCCGATGGTCACCCTCATCCCATGGATGCAGGATTTGCCGTCCATGACCTCCGGGTTACGGGTGATCCTCTGAAATTTTGCCATCACGCCGCTACTCTCTATTATCGCTGACATCCTGGCAGAGTATACGCACACCTGCTCTCCGATAGACCCGCCCCGCTCCGCCGCCTACGGCTGGCTCCATGTACAGCATGGGCCTAAGCCACGCCGATACCATCGCCGAAGCCCTCCAGATGTCCCAGGACACCGTGGGCCCGAACCCGAACACCACCTGCATGCACATCCCACCCCTCTTCATGTGCGAGGTGAGCTGAAGGGTACAGCCTGCGGTCAGAAGCTCGCTCGACCAGACGACGGGCATGATACCTACGAGGGCCCGTAGGGGACTATGCCTTCGAACGTAAGGGGTCGCCGGAGCCGAAGCAGTCCTCGCCCATGACAGCCTCTCCCAGTACTGGGAGCGTGTCCTGGAACTCGCCCACCGTGAGAAGGGAAGCGCGCTCCATTAATAACTTCCAGGCCCGCAACCATGTAATGTTATACTGTGTGCACAAAGTGCACAAACGTGCAAGTTGCTCGAGGAGAGGTGGGATGACGACCAGAGCGCGAGGACTCAGGTTGCCGGAGGAGTTGGAGGAGGAGATAGAGCGCGAGATGAGGCTGCGGGGGGTGACGTTCTCGGAGGTTGCTTCCTCGCTGTTACGTGAAGCCGTGAGGATGCGCCGGGTTCCGGGGATAGTGTTCATGGATGGTCCGGCGGGGCGCAGGGCTTCCATCGCTGGGACGGGTCTGGACGTGTGGGAAGTCGTTGCCGCCTTCAAGGACGTGGATGAGGATCGCGAGCGGCTCAAGGCTTCCTACGAGTGGCTCTCGGATCGGCAGCTCTCCGCGGCGCTTGCCTACTACGAACTCTACCGGGGCGAGATAGATGCGCGCCTCGAAGAAGAGGAACGTTGGACGCCCGAAAAGCTGTATGGGGAGTTTCCGTTCCTTCGGCCGCGTAGCGTGCGACCCGCAGACGAACCCGAGGTTTGAGGTATCTCCTGGACGAAGACCTGCCGCCCCGTGCGGCCGAGGTGGCGCGCGGGCTCGGCCTGGACGTGAACAGCGTGCACGAGTTGGGCCGCCGGGGCCTCACGGATCGCGAGCAGCTTCGCCTCTCGTCTGCGGAGGGACGCATCTTCCTCACCCGCAACCACAGAGATTTTATCGAGCTTACCGTCGAGTTCTATCGGGTGGGAGAGGCGTATGCCGGGGTGCTGCTCGTGCGCCGCACTCTACCCAACGACCATCCGGAGAGGATCGCGCACGCCTTAAAGCGTTGGGACGAAGCCTGGGCGGACATCCCCGCAACGTTCGACGGTATGGACTTCCTGTAAGAAATCTGAGAAGTTGGGGCCAGAAGAACCGGAACAGATGGGCTGACTTCTCGTTGCGTCGTATCCTGCAAGATCTCTCGAAGAGATCTTTCTTCGGGCAACGGGGGTGATGCCTACAGTGACGTCGCCGCGATGACGGCCAGCCACCTGCGAGGGTCGCGCGCGGTGGCGCCGGTTTTGGTACACATCGCGGAAATCCTTCTTGTCGGGGTCGAAGCGGTCTTCGGCGAGTAGACGGGGTGGTCACCGCGCGAGGCGACGGACGGCGATGACGTTGTCGGTGACGGTGGCCCTCCGCCCGTTCGGGCGGGTGGCCTCGCGCTCGCGGGCTTCGAGCCTTTCCGTGCGCCACTCGTCGGGGTCCAGGTCGAGCGGGGCCAGCGTCTCCTCGGGGGCGGCCCAAGACCCGGGGCTGACCGAGGCGTGGTCGACGATCAGCAGGAGGCGACAGGGCGCCACGGCGCTCGCCGCCTCTCGCAGGACGCGGACGCGGGGGAACTCTATCGGCGAGTGCAGGTACTGGGCGGAGACCAGGTCGAAGGCGCCCGAGGGGAAGGTGAGGGCGAGGTCGTGTTGGCGGAAGTCGATGCGGTCGGAGACACCGGCCGTGGCCGCGTCCGCCGCCGCCCGATCGAGGGCCGTGGCGGATACGTCGACGGCGGTCACGCGCCAGCCTTGCCGGGCGAGCCAGATCGCGTCGCCCCCTTCGCCGCAGCCGAGGTCCAGCGCGGTGCCCGGACGTAAGCTTCCCACGACGTCGACCAGGACGGGGTTCGGCCTCCCGCTCCACACCCGCTCGCGCCGGCTGTAATGGTTCTCCCAGAACCGCTCGGCCTCCGCGTCGCCGAGGCCTTCTTGATGCTCTGCGTGAAGTTCATCGCTCAACGTTGCGTCTCCTCCCCTTTGCTCTGCTTCTTTGCCGTTTCGTGCCGGGGGCGG
>JADDPY010000520.1 GCA_016781635.1 Rubrobacter sp. | reverse complement strand
GGCGAAGTTCTCGGGGCCGTCCTTGCCTCCGACCTTCGTCGGCTCGACGTGATCGATGTCGATGGACTGCGAATGGAGCTGGAGATCGATCGGGTTCTCGCAGATGAAGCAGTTGCCCTGCTGGCTCGCGTGAAGCGTCTTGATCAGCGAATGCCTCTCTTCGGGCGTCAGCTTGTTCAAGTACAGCGAGGACATCGCTCCCCCAGTTCTTAAGGACCGCACCGGACGCAGCGAAGAGGTTATACACCGCGTTTGGGCCGTTCTGGCCGGTCGCGGGGATCCGCCTCCTCACGCTCGACGAACTAATCCTCGCCGGCATCGACGTCTTCGCTGTCGGCTTGCATGAACCCGATGATCGCGTTGTCGACCACCTTCGCTGCGCCGGTCGCCATGAACCCACCGCGATCGAGTGCTTCCTGGATCGGTGTCGAAGCTCGTCGACCGATCTCGGCGAGGTAGGGGAACCACTCGAGGAAGGCCCGCTCGTCACCGGAGTTCACTGCCTTCTGGCCGGTGAAGAACTGGAACGTGTACTGCCGGTCGATCGGCGGCACGAGGTCAGGCAGCACGTGGTGGAGAGCCTTCGATCCGGCGACGATCCGGGTCGCCGAGGTGCTGACCCGCAGGGCGCCGAGCACGCTCCAGATCTGCTCCGCGAGCTCGTCGACGGGCGCCTCCGACACATGCGAGATGTGGAGGTCCCAGAGTTGGTCTATCACCGGTTCGCAAGAACGGAAGCTCTCGACCATCGCGTCGAAGTCGCCCACCTTGGCAGCTTGCTTGCCCATCCGATGCATCCCCCACGACGGCAGCACCGCGTACACGCACTCGAAGAACCGATCGTCGGCGAGCAGGCCGCTGACGGACGAGTGACGTCGGCGCTGTGCGATCGCCTTCTCGTGGAAGTAGAGGCTCGGTCCCGGGAACGCATTGCTGCGCTCGAAGCGGCGTACGAATGTCGAGAAGCCACCGATCAGTGTCTCAACGTTCGACCGTGCGCGCTCCCCTCGCTTCCTCCGAAGCCTGCGAGTCGGCGTTGTGGTGGTGCGGGCGACGCTCGATTCTGGCATCACCGACCCGTGCTTCCAGCGGTTGACGAGCTTCCCGTCCGAGTTCCTGAACCGTGTTGTCACCCCGGCGTCAGCGAGCTGCCTGCAGACCGCGTTCACGTAGTGGCGGTTCATCCCGAGCCTGTCTGCGATGTCATCGTCATCGAGGGCAAGACCGACCTCGCAGAGCAGGCCGGCAACCTCGTCGCTTCGCCCCATTGCGTCCCTACAGCGGCTTAGCGCCTACGCCCATGCCGGGCGTCGCAGGGCTTGCTGATCTGAGAATTGAGACTCCTGACCACCAGCAGTGTCGTTCGCTGCACCGCTTACGCCTCCGCTCCAACGGGGTCACGGGCCACCACAGTGTCGTAGAGGCCATAGTGTGTGAGGCCCGGATGTGAGTCGATGCCGGTGTAGGCGAGGCTCGAGTCCTCGTAGCGGCGGAACGCGAAGACGGCCTGGTTCATCTGCTCGGTGTTGAAGACCTTCAGACGCACCAGGAGGTGGAAGTCCTCCACGGTGAGACCGGTGACAGCGAGGAACAGATCCGGCTCCAGCTTGGTGATCACGTCCTGCAGCGTGTTCTCGCGGAAGTCGGTGAGGTACATGAACGCCGGGATGCGGGTCGCGAACTTGATCAGCTTCTCCTGCACCAGCTTGCGCTTCGACTTGTACTCCTTCTCCTCTGCCGTGAGCTCCTTCTTCTCCTTCGCCGTGAGGTCGCCGTCCTTGGCTTTGTTCTTGAGCTCCTTGACCTTCTCGCTCTTGTTGATGATGGTCTCGATGATGTTGTCGCCCAGCGAGCGCCAGCCTTCGATCCGCTCGACTGCCGCCATGGCTTCTGGGTTGTTGAGGATGCGACGCAGGGTGTCGTTGTCGACGTTCACCAGCAGTGCGCTCTCCCACTTGCGAGCCAGCAACGTCGCGGACGTCCCGGCCATCGCGATGTCGAGGATGCCGCCAGCGTCGATCTGTGCCATGTAGGAGCCGTCGTAGGCGAGCACCGGCAGAAACGAGACCAGTTCCTCGACGGCCTTCTCAGGATGCGGTTCGTTCGGCGACAGCCCGATGCCGTAGTCGGAGAGCTGGCGCAGCGCTCGGGTGGGGGCGAAGTCGAAGACGAAGCAGACCGGCTTGAGGATCTCTTCCTCGTCCGGGTTGTCTCCGTTGGGATTCTTGATCGACCAGGGCGACTGAACCCGGAATGCGGCCTGGAAGTAGGTCTCGGGCGACTTGAGGTTGCGCAGCATCAGGATCGAGGACCACTGCGGGACGGTGACGCCGGTCGTGAGCTTCCCGCACGACAGTGTGATCGTCTTCGTCTCGAACCCGCTCCCGATCGCCTTGCGGACCGGCGGCAGTGCATCGAGTCCAACCCCGGCGGATGGTCCGGCAACCGTGAGCACGGTGTAGTCGTGCCAGAACGTGTTGTGCTTCTCGGCCAGCAGGTTCGCCATCGCATGGCAAGACGCCACACTCGGCAAGAACCAGAACGAGTGCTGCAGG
>JADDPY010000292.1 GCA_016781635.1 Rubrobacter sp. | reverse complement strand
TCGCGTAGTCCACGTCCTCCACGAAGCGCTCCACGTACTCGTTCGCCGGCTCGCGCAAAATCTGCTCGGGGGTTCCCAGCTGCACGATCTCCCCGTCCTTCATGATCGCCACGCGGTGGCCGAGCGTCAAAGCCTCGTCGAGATCGTGCGTCACGAAGACCACCGTGCGCTTGATCTCCCCCTGGATGGAGAGGAACAGGTTCTGCATGTCTCGCCTGATCAGGGGGTCGAGCGCGCTGAACGGCTCGTCCATCAGCAGGATCTCCTGCTCCGTGGCCAAGGCCCTCGCGAGCCCCACCCGCTGCTGCATCCCCCCCGAAAGCTCCGTGATGAGCTTGTCGCCCTGGCCCTTGAGCCCCACGAGTTCCAGCGCCTCCGAGCCGGCCTTCTTGCGCTCCTCGGCGGCGACGCCCTGAACCTCGAGGCCGAACGTGACGTTGTCCTCGACGGTGCGGTTGGGCAAGAGGCCGAAGTGCTGGAAGACCATCCCTATCTTCTTGCGCCTCAGGCCGCGCAGCTGCTTGGTGGACATGCCAACGACGTCCTCGCCGTCGAGGAAGACCCTCCCCTCGGTCGGCTCGTTGAGGCGGTTTATGGTCCTTAGGATGGTGGACTTGCCGGACCCGGAGAGGCCGATGATCACGAAGATCTCGCCTCTCGCCACCTCGAAGGAGGCGTCGTAGGCGCCGATGGTGGCGCCGGTGGCCCTCTCCACCTCGGCCTTGCTCTTGCCCGCGCGCTTCATCTCCAGGGCCTGCTGGGAGCGCCGCCCGAACACTACAGAGCAGTTCTCTACCTTGATGACAGGTTCTCGGCCGCTACTGTGAGCTTCCGTGATACTCCTCCTTACTCCGCCTACAACTTCCTTCCAGGGGCCACAGCTTACAGAAGCTCCCTGAGGTCTTTCAATAACGCCTTACAAAATGCATACGACTTCCTCTTCCAGTCGTGAGTAGGTATCATACCCAGTGCGTTACCCTCATTCAACTGTTGGCGTGAATGTTTAGTTGATTCTTCGCGATCTTCGCGTTGCGAACTTACATTCTTTGTGTATGGGTATTGATATTGTGACCTTTTCCTCCGATGACAACCTTTTTACCCTTAATAATGGCCCTAAGTATGTATCAAACAAGGGCTTCGGCCGGGGGCTCGCGGGTAGACTTTCGGGTAGTTGACGTGGGCGACCCTGGGTGGAGTTTTGGTACACCTCAAACACGATTTAGCGGCAGGAGAAGACAGCAGGTTACTCTCGCTCGTTGATATCTTCGAATCGCTTTCGTCGGAAGAGATCGAGGACATAAGCTGGCGTAGCTCGAGCGTTCGCGTGCAGGGCGGCGAGATCCTCTTCGACCCGGCGGACCCCAGCGAGACGCTGTTCGTGCTGAAGAGTGGTCGTGTACGTATATATAGGAGAGGCCCCGAAGGGCGCGAGTTCACGCTCGCCGTGTTGGAGGGCGGGACGGTCTTCGGGGAGTCGGCACTGACCTCGCGCGGGACGAGAGGTGCCTACGCGCAGTGCATGGAAGATTCGGAGATCGCGATTCTCCGCCGCGACGACGTGGAGCGCTTGATCCTGCGGAAGCCCGAGGTGGGCCTGAACCTTATAAGGCTTATCGGCGAACGCCTGAGCGCGTACGAAAGTCGCCTCGAAGACCTCAGCCTCAAGGAGGTCCCTATGCGCCTGGCGAGCCTTATCCTCCTGCTTATAGAGAGCGAGGGCCTCAGAACCCGCGCGGGGTACAAAATCCCCACCCGCTACACCCACCATCATCTCGGCACCATGATCGGGGCGAACCGCGAGGCCGTAACACGGGCTTTCACCCAGCTGCGCGATGCCGGCACCGTCGAGACGGAGAACCGCCTCATACACATACGCGACCTCGAAGCCCTGGAAAGAGCGGCGGAGGAAGGTCTCCCCGTAAGAGTCTGAGTCCACGAGAGGTTTGCGGATCACGCCTCCGGCAACACGCGGCGTTGTTTCGTTACAGCTGTTTGGCAGCAACGTGTTCTGCGACACAGCGCACTTAGTAAACACGTTTGCACCTGATTTGCCGGCGGTAAGTCTGGATTAAGTCGTGGACACACAAATCCACGATGACGTGTTGAACTGTTTCCGAGAAAGCAAGGAGGCTCCTTGATGGAACGCGACGAGCGCACCGACAGGTTCACGGCGGTAGAGGACCAGTACGCCGGCTACACCGTCTACGACCGAGACGGCGACAAGATCGGCAAGGTCGACGACCTCTTCCTCGACGAGAGCGACACCCCGGAGTACGTGGGCGTGAAGATGGGCTTCTTCGGCCTCTCCTCCACCCTCGTGCCGATGGACGCCGTGAGGGCCGACGAGGGCGAGCGGGCCCTGTACGTCGAGGCCGAGAAGGAGCAGGTCAAGAACGGGCCGCGCTTCGACGACGACAACGAGATCACCCCCGACTTCGAGCGACAGGTCCGCGAGTACTACGGCCTCTCCGCCTCCGAGCAGGGCCAGGGCGAGCGCGGCGGCTACGGCGGCTACTACGACGAGGGCGACCGCGAGCAGACCGGCTCCGCCACCACCGCCTCGGAGACGAGCGGGGACGCC
>JADDPY010000521.1 GCA_016781635.1 Rubrobacter sp. | reverse complement strand
CCTTCGACCAGTTCGGCCTGGACGACTATGCGGTCGGCGTAGTCCGGGAGGGTGCAGGTTTGCAACGAGAGCAAGGATTTGTCCGGCACGGGATTCATCACCTCGACGTTGTCGGGCGGCACGACCACTTGCTCGGTTACGGTGTACCGGTACTCCGCTCCGGCGGAGTCCGTAACGAAGACCTCGTCACCGGGGACGAGAAGATCCAGGTCGTAGAAGACGCGGTCGGAGCCTGTCTCGGGGTAACCGAGGCGGTGACCCGCTACGTACACATTGGCCCCCTCCTGCCAGGGATAGCCGGTGGCGGGGATGTGGGCCGTGCCCTTCTTGAGGGCATCCTCGGAGACCTCGTCGAACGCGGGGACGCCTTGGAGCCCGAGCTTGGGGATGGTTATGTAGAGGGTCTTGTCCTCGGGACCGCCCGGGTCGCGCCCGAAGTTGAACGGCTTCACCGCCGGGATCGCGCCCGCCGAGCCGCTCGCCCCCTGGATCTGGACGGGCTCGTTCCCCTCACCCTCCTCGAAGAAGTCCCTGAACTTCGGGACCCCCTCGGGCGCCTCCGCAACGTCGCCCGTCGCCTCCGCGGTGGTAGTCGCGGTGGAGGTCGCAGCCGCAGCCTCGGTCGTGGGTTCGGAGGCGGTGCTCTCGGTGACCGTCTCCTGGGTGGTCGGGGGCGCCGTCTGCGCCGCTTGAGGTTGCTGCGTCGCCCCGCCTGTATCCTCGGCGGCGCCTCCGCATGCGGGGAGGGCGAAGAGCAAAAGGAGGAGCAGGGCGTATGAGGCCGCCCTGCTCCGGTGGTGGGTGTTGGAGTGCTGAGTATTCAGGAGACTAGTAACGCTTCCCGGTGTTCACGCCAGCAGCAGGCTTCTCGCCGCCGGTCTCCATCATGGTGCCCATGCCAAGGAACGGGGCCACGGCGGCCAGGACCTCGTCCTTGGTCAACGCGGCCGGGAAGGCGGTATTCGCCGGAGGCACGACACCAACAAGGTTACCGACGGCGACGACGTGATCACCCTCGACCCCGGCGATGGTCCCGGCGGCCTCTAGGAGGTCCGGGCTCTGGATCATCGGAGCCGCGCCTAGGTAGGCACCGACACCGACTGGCTCGAATGTGAACGCCGTGTTCAGGATCGAGGCCTGGCTTGCGAAGGCTTCGTCCGGGAAGGTGAACTCCGGCTTCGCAACCGGGGTTGCGCCCGCGCCCGTCAGAGCTGCGATGATCGCCTCGACGTGAGCCGACTCGTGGGTGAAGAGGGCGTCGACTACGGACAGCGCCTGCCCCGAGAGAAGCCCGGTGTCGAGCGCAATCGCGTAGAACTCCTGCTCCAAGTACTCCAGCGTAAGCGCGAAGTTAAAGATGTCCACGTCGGTGTTGCCGCTCTGGGCGAAGGCCTTGCTCGTTAGCAGGGTCGTACCGGCCGCTGCACCGATGCTGGCCGCTGCGAGGGCCTTGAAGAAGTCCCTCCGCGTCCGGGGCCGGGCGAACTCCTCGGCCCCCGGCACGTTGATCGTTTGGTTATTCATCTTTCTTTATCTCCTCCCTCTAGCCCGTGACCCCGAATGGGGCAACGGCCTCTTGGACGGCACCGAGCGGCAAGGACGGCTCGAAGGCCAGGTTGTTCGCCGGAACGACGCCGTTCAGGATGTTGATTGCGGTCCGGTGCTGGCACTCGGCGTTGTGGATCGAGATCGCCGCCGCAAGGATATCCTTGCTCTCGAGCGCCGCGGCCGCGCCGCCGTACGCCCCGATGCCGACGGGCTCGAAGGTCGCCGCGTAGCCGAGGAAAGCGGCCGGGTCAGTGAAGGCGTCGTCCGGGAAGGTGAACTCGGGCACCGCCGGGACCTCCGCCCCGAGCTGCCCGATCGTCGCCGCCAGGGCGTCCACGTGCGCGAACTCGTGATCGCGGATGGCCGCTATCTGCGACTCGGTGAAGCTGTCACCGCTGAACAACCCGGCATTAATGCCGCCCGCGTAGAAGTTGCCCTCCAGCTGCTCGAGAAGGTACGCGAACTGAAGGATCGCCGCGTCCCCGAGCCCCTGGTACGTCGGGTAGTTGACCGTTCCCGCCTGGCCCTCAGCGTACTTCGTGGCAATACCGAACCCACCGATACCGGCGGCCGAGATCGCGGCCGTAGCCCACGCCGCCGTCTTCAAGAAGTTGCGCCGCGAGTGCTCCCGGTCGAATCCGACCGGCGAGATGCGGCTATCGACTCCGTCCATCCCTTGACTCCTTTCTGTGTGGGACCCCATGGCCCCTAAAGAACAACCACGATTTTCGTTACGTTACCTCTACGGAGTTCCCCCCGCCCCGGATCACCAGCCCCCCAAAAACCTCCCCCTGCGTGCTTTGACGACGAGTCGCGAGTATGACAGGCGCCCTCCACGCCACAAGCGCACATCCTAGCAGCAACCAATACGTCCGAGCAACCGAATTCTTCGTTTTTCTTCAAATTTCCCCCTGTATCTTCTTGCAAAGACGCGATTGTAAGCGCCGCAGCATGCCATCTCCCCTATCGT
The DNA here is from genome assembly GCA_016781635.1 of Rubrobacter sp. Lineage (GTDB taxonomy): Bacteria > Actinomycetota > Rubrobacteria > Rubrobacterales > Rubrobacteraceae > Rubrobacter_F. The sequence goes on along the minus strand of JADDPY010000521.1, from coordinate 60 downwards.
GGGAGAAGCAAAGGTGGGTTCAACCGGTGAGCGCAACGGTCCTGGCCAGTGTAGCAGCCG
>JADDPY010000060.1 GCA_016781635.1 Rubrobacter sp. | reverse complement strand
CGCTGGAGGTAGGCTAGGGCAGTTTTTACGCGGCCTTCGAGGGTGGGGATCTCAGCCTCGAACGATCCTAGCCTGCTAGGGTCGAGGATCAGGTCTTCCTCATCATTGTCTTGCCACTCCTCCCAGAGTCTACGCCAGAGGCTGTCGAGCTCGGGGGAGAGGGGTTCGCGTTCCATTTTTAGGCTTCCTCCCTGTGCTTGCGTAGCTCGAAGACGACGTGCGAGAGCTCCGGGACGAGCAGCTTCTCCACCGCGAGGCGCACCGCGTTGCGGGAACCCGGCAGGCAGGCCACGAACCTAGAGCCGGAGGCGCCCGCGATCGCACGGCTCAAGAATGCCGCCGACCCTATCTCCTCGTAGGAAAGGGACCGGAAGATCTCGCCGAAACCGTCCAGCTTCTTGTCGATGAGGCGGCTCGCCACCTCGTAGGTGGTGTCGCGAGCGGAGATGCCGGTGCCCCCGGTCGTTACGACCGCGTCTACGTCTGGACGGGCGAGTAGGCCCTGCAAAGTCTCTTCTATCTTGGGGGCGTCGTCCCTGACGATCTCGCGGTGCACGATCTCGTGTCCGGCGCCCTCCAGGAGCTCGACGGCGGTGTTCCCGCCGGTGTCGGTCTCGGAGGTCCGAGAGTCGCTGATCGTGACGACGGCTATCCGGACCTGGTCGGGGGCGGCCTCCCGGTGCTGACGGACGCTCTCGCTCAAAACGACCCGCCCATAGGGCCCCGCAGGAACGGGTTGGTCATACGCTCCCGGCTTATGGTCGTTTCGGGACCGTGGCCTGACAGAACTCGCGTCTCGTCGGGCAGCGGGAGGAGACGCTCCTCTATGCTCCTCATGAGGAGCTCCATGCTTCCGCCCGGCAGGTCCGTACGGCCGACGCTCCCGGAGAAGAGCGCGTCCCCCGAGAAGATGAGGTTCTGGTCTTCTACGAGAAACGAGAGATGACCCGGGGCATGACCCGGGGTGTAGAGCGCTTGGAGGCTTAGGGAGCCGACCTCGAGGACCTCGTAGTCGGTTATGTTGCGGTCTACCCTGGGCACCTTGCCGAAGCGCATCCCCATCATCATCGCTTGCTGGGGGATGGTCTGGAGCATGGCCTCGGCCTCCTCGTGCATGAGGACCGGGCAGGCGTACTCGTCCGCGAGCTGGGCTATGGCGCCGACGTGGTCGATGTGGGCATGAGTGACGATGATCTGTGAGATCTCCAGGTTTGTCTGCTCGACCGCGATCGCGATGCGGGCCGCCTCGTCGCCCGGGTCTATGAGAGCTCCCGCCCCCGTCCCCTCATCGCCGATAACGTAGCAATTCTCCTGAAACGGACCGACGGTGATCATCTTGACGATCATGCGGTGGCCCCATCTCCGGCTCGGCCCCTCAGAAACTCGACGAGCAGGCGTGCCGGAGCACCAGAGCCACCCTTCGGGGTGTAGGCATTCTTAGCCTTTGCGCTGTAGGCGACCCCCGCGATGTCGAGGTGGACCCACGGGTAGTCGACAAACTCCTTGAGGAAAGCGCCCGCGGTGAGCGCTCCCCCGTAGCGCCCACCGGAGTTTCTGAGGTCGGCGGTATTGCCGCGTATCTGTTCGGTGTACTCGTCGAAAAGGGGGAGGTGCCACGCGCGCTCCCCGGAGGCCTCGCCCGCATTACGTACCTCTTCTATGAGCCCATCGTCGTTGCCCATGAGGCCGGATGCATGGTCGCCGAGGGCCACGTGACACGCGCCGGTTAGGGTAGCGCAGTCGATGACTGCCAGGGGCTCGTAGCGCTTTGCGTAAGAGAGCGCATCGGCCAGGATCAGGCGCCCCTCGGCGTCGGTGGTGACGATCTCGACGGTCTTGCCGGAGTGGAGCTCGAGCACGTCTCCGGGCTTGAAGGCGTCGCCGCCGGGGAGGTTCTCCGTCGACGGTACGAGGGCCACGACGTTGACCGGCAGCCTCAAGGCGCCCACCGCGTCCATCGTCCCGAGGACGGCGGCCCCGCCGCTCATGTCGAACTTCATGTCCTCCATGCCGGCCGAGGGCTTTATGGAGATACCCCCCGAGTCGAAGGTGACCGCCTTGCCGACGAGGACGACGGGAGCCTCGTCTCCGCCCCCCTTGTGTTCCAGCACGATGAAGCGTGGCTCGTTCGAGGCCGACCGTCCCACGGTCGCGAGGCCGTTCAAGCCCTCCGCCTCGATAGCGGCCCGGTCGAGAATCGTGACGTCCATCCCGTGGCGCTCGACGATCTCTCGCGCCTTCTGCGCGAGAAACTCGGGGGTGGCGGTGTTCGAGGGCTCGTTCTGAAGGTCCCTGGCGAGGACGGTCGCCGCCGCGAGCTTCGCGCCTGTCTCGGCCCCCTCGGCCACGCCTTCATCGTCGGAGACGATGGTGAAGTTCGACAGTTCGTGCCCGTCGGCCTTTGTCTTGTAGAGATCAAAACTGTACAGCCCGAGGGTCGCACCCTCGGCGACTGCCTCCGCTGCGGCGACGCGGGCGGCGGACCCTTCCTGCACGGGCAGGGCGAAGGCCGCGCTGCCGAGCTTTAGAGAGCGCGCGCGTTTGGCGGCCGTTGCGGCGGCCCGCCGGAGCGTATCGATCTTGAAGGAGGATCTGGGACCCAGGCCGACGAGAAGGAGCCTCGGGGACGCGAGCCCGCCTGGGTTGTATACGAGGGCCGAAGAACCCTTTTTGCCGGAGAAGTCCCCGTCCTTCAGCACCCCTGCCTTGTCGCCTAATACCTCTCGCGGGACGTCCTCGTCCTCGAAGACGCACATCGCAAGCAGGTCCGCCTCGACCTTCGCGAGCCCGCCACCGTCTCCTCCTGTCGCGATCCGAACCAAGTCAGATCCTCCTCCGGTTAGTATTGAGCCGTCCCCGCCTCGGGAACGCGTTGATTATAGGGCAAAGATGGATATGCCCCGCCTGGCTTCCGTGTACCCTATACTCGCCGGGCGATGCACTTATCCGTGGTGATCCCCACCCTCGACGAGGCCGAGAACATCGGCGCGCTCCTCGAACGCCTCTCGCGTACCCCCGGCGTCTCGGAGGTCGTCGTCTCCGACGGCGGCTCCACGGATGGCACCCGAAAGATCGTCCGCGCGAGCCAGGCGCGACTCGTCGAGTCCGAGCCGGGGCGTGGCATCCAGCTAAGGGCCGGGGCCCGCGAGGCAAAGGGTGAAGTCCTGCTTTTCCTCCACGCCGACGTCGTCCCCCCGAGGGACCTCGCCGCCCAGATCAAGGATGCGCTGAACCGGGGGTACGTCGGAGGGAACTTCCGTCTCCTCTACCCGGGGGGCGGGCCGCTCGGGCGATGGTTGGAGGCGCTGGCCCCTTTCTACCGCAGGCTCGGCCGCTACTATGGGGATTCGGGGCTTTTCGTCCGGAGGCAGGTCCACGATGAGATGGGAGGATTTCCGGAGATCCCCGTAATGGAGGATGTAGTTTTTGTCCGGCGGCTCGAAGCGATCGGCAGGACGGCGTACATGCCCGGACCGATGGTCAGTTCTTCCCGCCGGTGGGAGGGCCGTCCCGTGAGAACCCTCCTCCTCTGGGCTTCTATGCAAACTGCCTTCGCCCTCGGCGCGAGCCCGCACCAGCTCGCTCGCTTTTACCGGGCGCACGTGAAGAGATAGGAGTGGTCCACTTCCTTGTAATGGCGAAAGCCCCGGTCCCCGGCGCTACAAAAACCCGGCTGCGACTCCCGCCGGAAAAGGCCGCGCGGCTGCAAGCTGCCCTCGTCACCGACACATCGGAGAAAGCGAGCGCCCTAGGCCATACCACCGTCGCAGGTATCCCCGAAGACGCCCTCGCGCTCATAAAACCGCTGCTCCCCGAGGGGACGCGGCTCTTCGCGCAGAGGGGGGGAGATCTCGGGGAGAGAATGTTCGACGCGGCCTCGCGCCTCTTCGAGGAGGGACCGGAACCCGTCCTTATCCTCGGCACCGACGCTCCTACCCTGCCGCCCGCGGAGATCCTGAACGCCGCCCGCGCGCTTCGAACCCACGATGCCTCCATCATCGGGAGCGACGACGGTGGCTACGTCCTGCTCGGGCTCGGGGGACCCCACAAAGCCCTGTTCCGTGACATCCGCTGGTCCACCGCGTCCGTGTATCGCGAGACCAAGGAGAGGGCGTTGAAAGCCGGCCTCTCCCTGTACGAAGGGAGGTCGCACTACGACGTAGACACCCCCGAAGACCTCGACCGTCTGGGAAGGGAGCTCCTGAAACTACCGGGCCTTGCGCCACGCACCGCCGAGATTCTCCAAGAGTTGCTCTAGCCTCCCCGGGTCTCGCGACGGCCGTGGTGCTATCTTGGGCGCATGGAAAACTTGCGTCCCTACCTCGATTTTGCAGTAGAAACCGCCCACGAGGCCGGGCGCCTGACGCTCGGCTACTTCCAGGCCGGGGTCCGACCCGAGTGGAAGGATGACGATACGCCCGTAACCGCGGCCGACCGTGGAGCGGAGGAGGTCATCCGCGCCCGTATCCGGGCGGTGTATCCCGCGCACACGGTCGTCGGTGAGGAGTACGGCACCGAGGAGGGCAGCCAGGGGAGCCACCGCTGGATCGTGGACCCCATCGACGGCACCAGGGCTTTCGTCAGGGGCGTACCGCTCTACGGCGTCCTGATAGGGCTTGAGATCGAGGGCGTCTGCGAGGTCGGCGTGGCTTACTTTCCGGCCCTCGACGAGATGCTCTACGCGGCGACGGGGCTGGGATGTCACCTGAACGGCCGCCGAGCCCGAGTCGCCGACACCCCGAAGCTTGCGGATGGAATCATTTCGTTCACCGATGCCGCAAGCTTCGAGGAGCACGGGCGTGAAGAAGCCTGGAAACGTATTGGGAGAGCGGCCGGCGGGGTCCGCGGCTGGTCGGATGCCTACGGGCACGCCCTCGTCGCCACCGGTCGGGCGGACCTGATGCTCGACCCCGTCATCAACCCCTGGGACTGCGCCCCCTTCCCGCCGATCTTGAGGGAGGCCGGCGGCTACTTCGGCGACTGGTCCGGCGACGAGACGATCTACGCCGGCGAAGGAATAAGTACCACGAGGACGCTCCTGCCCGAAGTGCTCGGTCTCCTGAACGGCCCCGAGGCATAAAGAAAAGGCGCGGATCTCTCCGCGCCCCGAAACAAATTACTGACTGGCCGATGCTAGAGGATCGGCAGGTACTTCTGGATCTCGTACGGCGTGACCTGCATGCGGTACTCGTCCCACTCCTCACGCTTCACGTTGAGGAGGCGGTTGTAGACGTGCTCGCCGAGGGCCTTGTAGAGAAGCTCGGAGTTCTCGGCCTCCTCGATGGCCTCGCCGAGGGAGCCCGGCAAGCTCTGGATGCCCATCTTCTCCCGCTCCTCGTGGGAGAGATTGTAGAGGTTGCGCTCCATGGGCTCGGGGAGCTCATAGCCCTTCTCGATGCCTTCGAGACCGGCGTGCAGGAGGGCGGCCATGGTCAGGTAGATGTTCGCTGAGGGGTCGGGGCAGCGCAGTTCCATCCGCGTGGCCTTCTCCTGGCCCGGGTGGAAGCCCGGGACGCGCACGAGCGCCGAGCGGTTCTTGCGGCTCCAGGCGATGTACACCGGGGCCTCGAAGCCGGGGACCAGGCGCTTGTAGGAGTTTACGTTCTGGGCGAAGATGATCGACAGCTCCCGCGCGTGGCGGAGCTGACCGGCGATAAACGCCTTGCAGGTGTCGCTGAGGAAGTACTGATCGTTCGGGTCGAAGAACGCGTTCTTGTCGCCCTGGAACAGGCTCTGGTGGGTGTGCATACCCGAGCCGTTCTGGTCCTGCATCGGCTTCGGCATGAACGTCGCGTAGACCCCGTGGCGCGTGGCGATCTCCTTGACGACCGTCTTGTATGTCATCACCTTGTCGGCCATCTTCATCGCCTCGTCGAAGCGCAAGTCGATCTCGTGCTGGGAGTGCGCGACCTCGTGGTGCGAGTACTCGACGTGGATCCCGAACTGCTGCAGCGCGAGTACGGTCTCGCGCCTCAGGGATGTCGCGGCGTCGAGCGTCGTGAGGTCGAAGTAGCCGCCGCGGTCGAGAACCTCGGTGCCCAGGGAGTCCTTGAAGTAGAAGAACTCAAGCTCGGGGCCGACAAAGAAGTTGTCGAAGCCCATCTCGTTTGCCCGCTCCAGCGCGCGGCGCAACACGTGGCGCGGGTCGCCGACGTAGGGGTCGCCGTCGGGAGTCTGCACATCGCAGAACATCCTGGCTACGGCGTTCTCCTTCGGGCTCCAGGGGAACACCTGGAAAGTCGACGGGTCGGGCATGGCGATCATGTCCGATTCCTCGATGTCGTTGTAGCCCGTGATGGAGGAGCCGTCGAACCCTAGCCCGCCGTCGAGAGCGTCTTCTAGCTCCTCGACCGTGAGCGCGAAGCTCTTGAGCGTCCCTAGCATGTCCGTGAACCACATGCGAATGAACTTGACGTCCGCCGCCTTTGCCTGCTGCAACACCTGCTGCTTGGCCTGTGCCTCCAACCTTGCCTCCCGTCCTTGCGTTGTCTCTTTCTTGCGAGATGATGGGCCTATCCTTCCACAACGGGTTTCCCCGCAGCCCATGTGAGCCATAATATGTACGCTGCGGGCCGGTGAGTAGGGCCCTGGGTACAAGCAAGAGGAGCTTGAAAGGCCGGATTTTTGGCCGCGTGTACAAATGCGGGCACGGAGCACCTCAGGATGAGTGGTGGACGGCACCGGGGTAGAATCAGGGGATGCGGGGGGTTGCTACCTTCGCCGGGATGAGTGAGCGCGAAGGAGGGGGAGAGATGGAAGACGGGCCGCAGGACAGGACCGAGGACCGGCGCCGGAGGACCGGGCCGCTCGGAGAGGCCGGGGGAGACCCGGAGGCCACGCGACGCGTACCCACCTCCCGCGAGGCCGGAGAAGGCGAGACGCGACGCGTGCCCCAGGATGAGACCGGGCGGGAGGGGGCAGAGACGCGCATCATTCGGACCCCCGGCTCCCGGGGCGCCGGGGCCGAGGAGCAGACAAACCCCAGGGGATATTTCGAGGCGAACGAGGAGCGCGAAGAGCGTCTCCGGGATATGTACGGGGGGGTGGACTGGCTAGCCAGCTTCGTGGGGTGCCTGATCGCCGTCCTCACCGGGCTCGCTTCGTTGGCCCTCGCCGGGCTCGTGCTCGTGCCGCTAGGGTTTACGTTGAACCTGGCGGGCAGGGAGATCGGGACGGCGATCATTACGGGGCTCGTGGTCGTGGGCCTGGTCCTGTTTCTCGCATACCTGTTCGGGGGATACGTCGCCGGGAGGATGGCCCGCTTCGACGGGGGCCGCAACGGGATGATGAGCGTGGCGTGGAGCCTCGCCCTCGTCCTGCTCGTCGCGGCGGTCGGGAGCTTCCTGCCCGGCCGGTTTTTCGACGTCTTGCAAGAGTTCGTGCAGAACACGGTTCTGCCGACCGTCGGCGGACTGACGGAACTCGGGCTGGCCGGGGCCGGGATCATCGTCGGCGCGCTCCTTCTGGCGCTCCTCGGAGGCTTTCTCGGCGGTCGCCTCGGAACCCGTTACCACGCCGGCGTAGACGGGACGCGATAAAAGTCGATCCCGGAGGCTAGGCAGGGGGCGACGTGTGCGTCCCCGCACACGATTTTCGGCAGCGTTGGGTATATTCTCGCGCAGCCATACCGGATAGTTTGGAGAGAACGGGGGAATGGGCGAGATAGCGCGCGGGAGGCACCTCCTTCACGAGACGGGCATAAAGCGAGTCGGGACCAAAGAGAAGGGATTCTCGTACGTCTATCCAGACTCCGGCGAGGAGGCGCGTGAGGAGAAGGTCCTCGAACGCATCGAAGCCCTCAAAATCCCTCCGGCCTGGCAGGACGTGAGCATAGCGCGTGGGCCGTCCGCGAAGGTACAGGCGGTCGGTTACGACTCTGCGGGGAGGTTGCAGTATCTCTACCATCGCAAGTACCGCGAGCGTAAGGAGAAGGAGAAGTTCGAACGCATCCTGCGCTTCGGTGACCGACTCCCCGACATGCGGCGTATCACCAGCGAGCACCTGAACCACGAGAAGCTCGACCGCGAGAAGGTTCTGGCGTGTATGACGCGGCTCATAAACGCGGCATACTTCCGCGTCGGTGACGAGCGGTACGCGAAGAAGAACCAGACGTACGGTATCGCTACCCTGCGGCGCAAGCACCTCAAAATTCACGGGGACGAAATGATCTTCGAGTATCGGGGCAAGTGGGGGCAGATGCAACGCAAGTGCGTCGCCGACGGGAGGCTGCGCGAGGTGGTCGAACAGTCCGCGGCGCTTCCGGGGTACGAGATCTTCAAGTACAAGGAGGGCAGCAAGGTCCGCGACGTGAAGAGCCGCGACCTGAGCGTCTATATCAAGGAAATCATGGGGCCGGAGTTCACCCCGAAAGACTTCCGAACCTGGGCGGGGACGCTCGTCGCCGCCGTCAAGCTCGCAGAGCTAGGGGCGGAGGAGGACGAGAAGAAGGCCAAAAAGAACGTCCTCCGGGCGATAGACGCGGTCGCGGAGAGGCTCGGCAACACCCGAGATATTGCGCGGGTCTCATACGTCAGCCCGCGCGTGATAGAGCACTATCTGGAAGGGGAGGTGATCGCGCGCCAGGCCGAGCACCTCGAAGAGATGATCGCCGCCGAGCAGGGCGATCTCACGCAGGATGAGGAGTCCCTCCTTGAGTTGCTGCAGAGGAAGCTCCGCCGCGAGCTCGAAAAAGCCGCGTAGTAGAATCGCCCCCTGAGAGCTGGCCCCTCGTGGGCCCGAACGACCGATTAGGAGGCAACCATGATGAAGGGCATCGCCCTCAAGCTGTTGAAGAACCCGCAAGCGCGGCGTCTCGGGATACAACTCCTGAAGAACCCGCGTGTCCAGCGCGAAATCATCAAACAGGTCTCGCGCCGCCTCGGCGGAAGGTAGCATCCCCGGGTGGGGTAGCCCCCGAGGCTACCCCGTTGCGGCGCCTCGCCGCATCTGGTCCAGCAACGCTGAAGCAGCGCCCGAGGAGACTGTCTCCCGGGCGCTTTTTACGTGAGAAGCGAGCGGGATCGCCTCGTCCGCGAGCCAGAGACGCAGGGCCGCGTTGTACAAGATGAAGTCGAGCACCGGACCTTCTTCTCCCGATAGCGCCCCGAGCAGGCTCCCGGCTTCGGCCTCCTCGCCTTTCCAGGGGATGTCCGCCCTCGCCGCGCGCCCGAGGCCCAGGTCTTCCGGGGAGACCTTTACGTCCTCGTCGCCCTCTGCGGTTACCAGCAGGAGCGAGGAGGAGCCATCGAGCGGTGCCTCGTCCGAGCCCTCGACCGCCTGGAAGACGAGCGCCCTCTCCACCTCGAGTGTCCTCAAGGCATCCGGCATGGTCTCCAGGAACGGGCGCCGATGCGTTATGCCGACCATCATCCTCGCCCCCGGGACCGGCGAGACCAGCTTTTCGGCGACGTTCAATGCCGTTCTTCGTACCATCTCCCTCCGGAGTTGGCGGAGGACGTCGAGCTCTGGCAGGTATTGCCGCGGGGAGACGGCCGCGAACCCGTCCTCCGCGAGGGAAGACTCTGCTTCCTCCAGAGTCTGAGGGGCTCGGACGCTCAGGTTTCTGAGTGCGTCGAGGTTCGTGCGGCCGGCTTTAGGGGGGATGTCCTCGCCCGCCAGCACGACTACCTTGCCGCCCGCGGCGGCGGCTACGAGGGAGGAGACCGCCCCTACATTCGCGGTGCGGATCTTTCCGTCGAATCCCCCGGCAACGACGACTACCGGCTCCCCCCCGGGAGCTTTTATCGGGCGGATCAGGGCGTGCATGCCGGCGGCTATACCGGCGAGCTCTCCCGCGCCGCTGCCCTTGGCGCGGGCGATCAGGAAAAACCCCGCGGCCTGAGCCGGGGAGGCGACGCCCCGCAGGATCAACTCCGTCGCCTCCCGGGCCATCCTTGGGTCGAGGTCCTGGAGGCTGTCCGGTCCCCGGGCAAGCTCCTTGAGGTAGGGTGCAAACTCTTTCCAACCCTCGCTCAAACCGCGCTCTCCTTTCGACCCGTTCCGCGACGCCCGGGCCGCATTCTCACCCAACGTGATCGAAGAAGCCGGGGCGCCGTGGCGCCCCCGGCTCTTCCGATCATTTCTTCCTACTCTGCCCTTTTACCACTTTTTCGGGGGCCGAAAGCTTCCCCGGCTCAGGCGGAGCTCGCTGCCGGAGGGGGGTCAGGGCCCGGGTGTCGAGGTAGATCGAGCCGTCCTCTATCTTTACCGGGAAAGTAAAGGTGCAGGAGAGCATTTCGTCGTTCAGCACCGCGCCGGTCTTCAGGTCGATCTTGCGGGCATGAAGCGGGCAGGTGACGGTAGCGGCGGCCACGTCCCCGTCGGAGAGGGGGCCGTCCCTGTGGGGCAGACGTCGTAGACGGCGTAGAAGCCCTCCTCCGTGTTGAACACGCCGACGTAGAAGCCCCCGACCTCGACCCTTCGGCCCTCG
>JADDPY010000443.1:1886-2515 GCA_016781635.1 Rubrobacter sp. | reverse complement strand
TGCGTCCAACGTATGGAGCAAAGGGCGTAGTTGCTATACTCAGGGGAAGCATTCCAAGGGGGCGTGGCGGAATGGCAGACGCAACGGACTTAAAATCCGGTTCCTTACAAGGAGTGTGGGTTCGAGTCCCACCGCCCCTACTGAGCAATCCCTACAAAATAGTTCAAAACCAAGAGACCTGAGCGTATCCCCAGATTCCTTCGGCAGCAATGAGGCATCAGTAGGAACGGAAGCCGCTTACGAGAAGGTTTCCTTCGGGGCGCTTGGGGTTCTGTCGCCCATGCCGGGCAGGACGTGGGAGTATGTGTCGAGGGTTATGACGATCGTCGCGCGGCCCAACAGTTCAGTTTCTGCACGAGCTTTGGCCGGACACCCTGCTCTGAGGAGCAGGGTGTCGCAGGTTGGTGCGCGTATCCTACCGTTTCTCTTTCTGTGGCCCGATACGTGCCGTATATAAACCCCGGGTGGCTCTCCGGGTAGGTTCCGTAGTCGTACGCCCTACCTCTGCCCGTCTGTCGGATTCGCGGCACGGAGCGATCTAACCGTCCGCTGCGCGAACATGTGGCTCTCAAAATCCCCTTCTCTTACCCAGGCGTATACCTCCTCGAAGCTCTGGTAAACCAGCTGCT
>JADDPY010000443.1:0-1874 GCA_016781635.1 Rubrobacter sp. | reverse complement strand
GCTCGGTCCCCTTGGTAGCGGGTAGCGGCGGTCGGTCGGAGGCCGCGGCTCGGCGGCTCAGCCAGGCCAAGCCGGCCTGGGCCGCCAGGGTCGCCAGGCCCACCGCCAGCGCCCTGCCGACTGGTTTGAGCTCGGCGGGCAACAGGGCGCGACCCGACACAGCAGGCAGCTCGCCCGCCGGTCGGCGGGCGAGCTGCCTGCTGCTCGTCAAGGAAGCACCGCAAGCTCCGCAGAAGTGGTTTTCGAGCGGGTTGCCGTGTCTGCACTGCGGACAGGTAGTGTTGCTACGCTCCTCCATCGCCTCGTCCTTCCCTCTCGGTTCCTTGCCGGCCTTTATACCAGCCTCGCATCGGCTGCCGTTTAGTGGTCCGTCCCCGCTCCGGATCCGTGGACAGTCTCGATAGCGCGATGCCCAGCGCCTTCGCCGAGGGGCCGGAAGGCTTCCACGAGAAGCCAGCTGGAGTGATTCTGCTAGCCGCAGCCTTCCGGAGTTTCGGACCTTCATTCCCCTATACCCTATACAATCGGCGCAGATAAGGGGGTAAGGCTTTGGGTGAGTGGTCCTTGACCAAAGAACAGCATGTCGAGACGATTGCTCGATGGATCATAGGGTGCGAGCACACCGTCGTCTTCACGGGCGCGGGCATCAGCACCGACTCCGGCCTCCCCGACTTCCGCGGCCCCGAGGGGGTGTGGACGAGACGCGACGCCGGCCTGCCGGCGCCTCGGTGGCGGGTTCCGCCGGGCCGGGTCGAGCCCAACGCTTCCCACCTGTCTCTCGTCGAGCTCCAGCGTCTCGGCAAGCTGCGATTCCTCATTACGCAGAACACCGATAACCTCCACCGCCGCTCCGGCATCCGCCCCGAGTTTCTGGCGGAGTTGCACGGAAACGGGCAGCTCGTGCGCTGCCTCGGCTGCGACCGGCAGTACACCCGCCAGGAGGTGGGTTGGGACACGACCCGGTGGGGGCCGGGCTACCGCACCCAGAAGCCGGTGCTCGGGCAGCCGGCCTGCGTCGCCTGCGGCGGCCGGCTCATCTCGTCCGTGGTGAACTTCGGGGATCCGCTGCCGCAGAAAGAGTGGGCCCTGGCCGACCAGCACGCCCGCAACTGCGATCTGATGCTCGTCCTGGGCTCCTCGCTGATGGTGAAGCCGGCGGCATCGCTCGTGGGGCTGGCGCTCGGGTCCGGGGCCCGGGTGGTCCTGGTCAACCGGGGCAGGACGCCCTACGACGAGGCGGCGACGCTGCGGGTGTGGACGGGCATCGGCGATGTGATCCCGCCGGCGGTGGAGCGGGTGAAGCGGGCGCTGGGGGAGGAGTAGCCGAACAAATCCTGAGAAACTGTTTTGCAATGACTCGAAGCGCTCTTGAAGCCGCTTCAAGAAGCGGTGAGATGAAGATTATGGGTTCGTTTCGGTGCCGCAGCAAGCTGAAAATGCAGCGTTAACGTAGTGTTTGACCTATTGCAAAACGGTTTCTGAGCGCGGCACCAGGGGCTGCCTGCTTGTCGTACGGGAGGAGATCCCCTGCGCGAGCGGTGCGGCGGGTCCCGGTGCGCGGGGGTAAGTTGTAAATGTGAAGCCCTGGAGCGACCAGGAAGCCCGGTGGATCAGAAGGGCCGCCGAAGACGTTATACGCGAGCGGCGACCTCCGGGTCACGAGTTCTCCGCTCGGGAGGACCGGGAGGTGAACCGGCTCATGGTCAACCGCCGCCTGGCCGGCGGGGCACGGGACCTGGAGACAGACCGGACGTCCACGGTCAGCTGGTCCGCCCGAAGACAACCTCCATCCCCCGAGGCATTCGCGAGGGCCACGAGAGGCAAGCCGCGGCAAACGCGCCGGGGTTGATGGAGGAGAAGGCCAACACCTCCTG
>JADDPY010000454.1 GCA_016781635.1 Rubrobacter sp. | reverse complement strand
GGAGGCCCGTCGCCTGCGCGAGGTCAGCCAGCCGGTGGGGAGCACGAACGCCCGCATAGGGGCGGATGACGGGACCGAGATGGGCGACCTTCTGCCCGACGAGCGGGCCGGCGACGAGTACGCGCTGGTCGAGGTCGGCCAGTGGGAGGGCACGCTGCGAGAGGCCGTGGCCTCCCTGCCGGAGCGCGAGGCACGCATCATCGAGATGCGCCACGGCCTCGACGGCGACAAGATCCGCACGCTGCGAGAGGTCTCCGAGACCCTCGGTATCTCCCAGGAGCGGGCCCGGCAAGTCGAGATCAAGGCGCTGAGAACCATCCGTACCGGCCGCTACGCCGGAGCCCTAAGGCGCGCCCTCTCCGAGGCCGTGTAAGGCAACGACCACCATCAAGCGGGCTGCTATCTGCACGATCCGAAGGCTCTACCCCTCGTAGATTCGAGGGGTAGAGCCTTCGGAGTTTATGCGGCTGGTGTAGGGCGTCTGGCGCGCGGAGGCGGGGCCTGAGTAGGAGCGCCCATTTACTACGAGTAGCGCATCGCTGACGCCGAGCACCGTGGGAAAACTATTCTCATCCTTGTGGGGTGGATCGGGGTTCGGTTGGGAGACGAGCCGGCTCGGATACGCTACCCTTTCTTCTGAGTTATACAGAGAAGGGAGCCTTTTGGAGACAACCGAGCGGGGTCGTATTTCGGAGCTGTTCGAAGGTCTGGGCGGGAGCGTGGCGGAAGGGTTTCCGACCATGCACTCTGCGGTCCATCATACGGGGGCTGAGACAGCCTACCTGAGGGCTCCCGGTGTCGTTATGCTCGCGAGGCCGCAGACCAACGTGCGGGGCCTCACGGGCTTTCTGGATGGCTTCGATTCTTCTCTGGGCTTCCCGGACTACGTCGACGACCCGACGGCGCTCCCCGACTCCTCGCAGATCTGCAAGACGGCGGGGCAGCTGTGTTTCGATGGTGAGACGGAGGTGCTGACGGATTGCGGGTGGAAGAGGTTCGAGGATTTGAGTAGAACGGAAGCCGTTCTAACCCTCAATCCCGAGACGGGCGCCGCCGAGTTTCAGAGGCCGATGGCTTATCAAGCCTACGACTACCACGGTGACCTGTTCTTTTGCGAGGGCAAAGCTTTGTCCTTTGCGGTGACGCCGAACCATCGGCAGTGGGCCCGCTTAAGGAGCGGAAGCGGTTACGAGTTCTTTGCCACAGAGAAGATAGCTGATGAGCGGTTTGCGGTTCGGACCGCTCCTCTCGGGTGGGAGGGAAGTATTCCGGAGCGAGTCGAGATATCCGGCTTCGAGTTCGGACAGCAGGTCTCCAACCAGTATGGGTCCTACGGTAGAACCACGACATTGTCACCGACGCGTTCACTCGAAAGCGTCGAGGAGATACGGGCTCTGGCTTTGCTTTGCGTTTACTACGCCACCGAAGGATCGTTGAAGAACGGCCGCGGAGAGGCCGTGATTGTTTACGGCGATCACTATGAAGAGGTTTCTACGTTAGCTGCAACCCTCGGGCTCACGACGAACCATTGGCGGGATCCAAGAAACGGTGTTTTGCGTACGCAGATTGGCGGCGGGCGTGCGATCAGAACCTTCTTCGAGCAAGAGTGCGGGAAGGGGTGCGCGTCCAAGCGCCTACCCGGATGGATATTGAACCTGCCCGTCAACCTTCTGACAGAGGTGTGGGAGGTCCTGGTCAAAACCGACGGCCATCGAGCGGCCGACGGCAGAGAATCGTTCGTCACGACTTCTTACGAGTTCGCGGGGCAGGTACAGGAGATCCTCTGCAAGCTGGGTTTTAGCTCGTCCTTGATGTCCAAAAAGATCGTGGAAAGTAGACTCCCGGTTTTCGTGGTCTCCAAGAGGTCGCGTACGGAGGCCTGGGCCAATAAGAACGCGAAGGTGGGAAGAAGGCGCTACGACGGTAAGGTCCATTGCGTAACGACGGAGAATGGAATCGTTTTCGTCCGCAGGGACGGTAAGCCGCACTTCTCAGGTAATTGTTACGCGTCGTTCGGGCCCAGGAGGACCACGAACGAGAACGCTGCTTCGTACTTCGAACGGCTGACCTCGGCAGGCCACGGGAGCGTGCTAGAGCATGCGAGCTTCAGCTTTCTGCTCTACGGGATCAGCCGGAGCGTGACGCACGAGTTGGTCCGGCACAGGGCCGGGGTTGGTATTTCGCAAGTTAGTCAACGTTATGTGTCTGGTGCAGTGCTGCGCTTCGTGGAGCGGCCGGAGTACTCGGCGGACGGAGAGTTGCACCGCCTCTTTGAGAAGCGGGTAGACCGGGCGGCGGCGGAGTACGAGGCGATGGCGGGGAGGCTCTTGGAGCGGCAGGGGGAGGGGAACGCCCTGCTCGAAGCGGACCGCGCGACCGACGCGCGCAAGAAGGTTCAACAGACGGCGCGGTCGCTGCTGCCCAACGAGACCGAGGCCCCGATGGTGTTCACGGGGAACGTTCGGGCCTTGAGACACATCATCGAGATGCGGGCCAACGAGCACGCGGAGAGCGAGATCCGCAACCTCGCCATAAAGCTCTTTCTCTGCCTCGTAACGGCAGATCCGATCCTTTTCGCCGACT
>JADDPY010000670.1 GCA_016781635.1 Rubrobacter sp. | reverse complement strand
ACTCCTCCAACTGCTCCGGGCTCAGCGCACCCGCCACGCCGCTTTCGCTCATATCGTCCTCCTTGTCGTCCATCGCAACGGCCAGAACCGGGTTTCCCCTACCTACCCTCGAACCGCGGCTCGCGCTTCTCCAGAAAGGCAGAGGTGCCTTCCTTCTTGTCGTGGGTGTCGAAGAGGACGGCCTGGGCGAGGCGTTCCACCACGAGCCCGGTCTTCTGGTTCGTCTCGAAGCCGGTCAGTACGGCGAGCTTGGCGAGGCGAACGGCGAGCGGGCCCTTCTTGAGGATCTCGGCGGCCGTCTCGCGGGCGGCATCCACGAGCCCTCCCGGGGAAGTCACCTGGGTGACGAGGCCGATGCGGCGAGCCTCGGCGGCGTCGATCGCGCGGCCGGTCAGGATCATCTCTATCGCCTTGCCCTTACCGACGAGCCGGGCGAGGCGCTGGGTGCCGCCGGCGGCCGGGATGATGGAGAGGGCAAGCTCCGGCAGCCCGAAGCGGGCGTTCTCGGAGGCGATCCGTATGTCGCAGGCCATCGCGAGCTCGCAGCCGCCGCCGAGGGCGTACCCGTTCACGGCTGCTATCGTCGGCTTCTCGTAGCCCTCGATCTCGTCGTAGACGGCCTGGAACGTGGACGACAGGGCGTCGATCGCCGTCTTCTCTCGGAGCTCCCCAATGTCCGCGCCGGCCGCGAACGACCTCTCCCCCGCTCCCGTAAAAACCACCACGCCTACTTCACGGTTGTAGCGAAACTCGGTTAGGGCGGCGCGTAAGTCGCCGAGAACCTGCGTGTTCAGAGCGTTCCGGACGTCGGGGCGGTTTATGGTGATCGTGCCGATGCCGTCCTCTACGGCCGTCAGGATAGTCTCATACTCTGCCAAAGCACCCTCCCTTGCTCCGAAGTATTACGTACCGTCTTCGTGGTAGACGCTACCGGGCCGTCCACTCCCGGGTCAGGCGCTCTATCCCGGTCGCGCGGCGACCTTCGACGTCGAGGTCCACCACCACGGCCCTGAAGATCACGGGGCCTTCCGTCGAGATCCCGATCCTCCGTGGGCGACCGAGGAACAGAGCCACAAAGTCCTCCCGGTCGAAGCCGATAATGCTCCCCTCCCGTCCCGTCATGCCCACGTCAGTGGCGTAAGCCGTACCGCCGGAGAGCACCCTCTCGTCGGCCGTCGGGATGTGCGTGTGGGTGCCGACCACGATCTGTGCCCTCCCGGCGAGATGGTAGCCCATCGCCTGCTTCTCACTCGTCGCCTCGGCGTGAACGTCCACCAGGATCAGGTCCGCGCCCCCCGCCTGGAGATCCTCCACCGCCCGGTCCACTGCCTCGAAGGGGGACGCGAGCTTCTCATCCAGAAAGACCCGCCCCATTACGTTGGCCACGCCGACCCTCACCCCGGCGGCCTCGAAGACGCCCCATCCGCGTCCCGGAAGCCCCGTCTTCAGGTTCGTAGGCCGCACAACCCTCGGCTCCCGCTCCAGGAACTTCCCGTCCGCATCGAAAGCGTGATTGCCCAGGGTAAGGAAGTCCGCGACCGAGAGGAGAGCATCGCTCCCACCTTCGGTGATGCCGCGCCCACCGGGTGCCGAATTTTCGCCGTTGACGACCACGGCATCGAGCCCGAGCCCCTCGCGCAGCCCCGGTACGATCCCGACGACGGCCTCTATCCCGGCCTCTCCGACGACGTCGCCCACGAAGAGCAGCCGGAAGCTCAAACCGCACCGGTCCCGTAGACCAGGAAGCCGACCGTGCCCGTGGCGACGACGTCGTCCTCTCCCCTGCGGGAGAAGACGTCGAAGGCGTAGAGGCGACCCTCATCCGTCTCCTCGACGCCGGTGACGCGGCCCCCGACCTCCAGCACGTCACCGACGTAGACCATGCCGGAGAAGCGGGCGCGGAAGTCCTTGACGTAGCCGTGCTCCAGGTACGGCGAGAAAAGAAGTCCCATCGTGGCGAGGGTGAGCATGCCGTGGGCGATCACGCCCTTGAGCCCTGCCTCCTCGGCGGCCTCATCCACCGTGTGGATCGGGTTGAAGTCCCCCGACGCCCCCGCGTACTTGATGAGTTGCAGCCGCGTGACGGGCGGGAGCGTCCGTGCCTCCAGATCCTCCCCAACCTCCCAGACCGGCGGTCTCCTCGTCTCGTCCGTCATGCCACGAGCATCTTCCTGAGCGCTGGGGTAACGACGACGACGTCACGCATGGTGAAGCGGCGTTCCCCGCCGGGATTATCGCCGAAGCGCTCCATGATTATGAAGCCTAGAAGGCCGCTGCGACTCTCCTTCTCGTAGTAGTTCTCGAACTTCGTGTAGCAGTGGAGCTCTTCGCCCACGAGGAGCGGGCGGCCCGTGTAGGAGATTTGGTGCTCGCCGTGGATCATGCCCGCGTCCGGCCATCCCATGCCCTCGATCTCCCCGTAATCCAGGGTGCGCGGGAAGGTTGGCGGCGCCACGAGCCCGCCGTAACGGCTCGCCTTCGCGGTCGTCTCGTCCACGTAGAGCGGGCTCGAATCGCCTATAGCTTCGGCGAACCTCCTGACCGCCCCTCGCTCGATCAGGTTCGCCACCGGCTCCGAACTCGCCCCGACGAGGGAGCGCCAGCGTTCGATGGCGTTCACGTTCGCGGCCCGCCGGCAGCATACAGGACCTGGCCGCTAACGAAACCTGCCTCCTCCGAGGCGAAAAATAGGATCGAGGCGGCTATATCCTCGGGCTTTCCGCTCCGGCCCACCGGTATCTGTTTCGCCCTCTCGGCGACGAAGTCCTCGAAGCTAACCCCCATTTTCGTCGCCACGGCGCGCGTCATCTCCGTCTCCACGAAGCCGG
>JADDPY010000093.1:22641-35152 GCA_016781635.1 Rubrobacter sp. | reverse complement strand
GAGGTAGACGAAAGGGGTCTCATGACCACGAGGGCTACAAACAACTCCGGGATGTAGCAGGTTCACAGGGCCGAGGTTCGGGATAGCACCGAGACGAAGTCGTCCTACAAGACCACCGAGCTCATCGCCTACGTCGTAGCAGTGGCAGGCGTGCTAATCGCAGCCCTGTTGACGGACGGTGGCGCCGACGGTTTCAATACGGTGGACGCGTGGAGGTTCGTGACGTATTTGACGATTGGTTACATGATCAGCCGCGGGCTGGCGAAGGCCGGCTCCCGGGAGTCTTAGCGGGACTAGCGGGCAAGGCGAAAGCGAAATTTGCAGGGCCGGGGCCGAGAGGCCGCGGCCCTTTCGCTTGGTTGGGAAAGGCTGGTTGGAGGCGTTGGGCGGTGGCTGGCTCGTTCTGATTGTTTGTTTTCTTGGTCCTGGCCGTCAGCCGGCATTCATAAGCTGGCTCTAGGCGGCAACCAGGGCTAGCAGTTAGGTAGAGCTTTTCGCCACCGAGCGAAGGAGCGGTATCCTCCCGTTCGCAGGGTCAGCTGGCTGCCGATCCAGAAGCCCGTCATGCTCGACGAGAGGCTCTTCAACTCGGTCTATCGCTCGGCCCAAGACCCCGAGGTACGCTCCTTTCTGACTTATGTGCTGTTTGGGGCCGACGGGTCCACGCTTTCGGCATCAGGCAGTTCTACGTAAACTCCGGCCTCGAGCATGGCTAGTAATGCAACCCGCGGAAATTCTAAAAACGGCCGGGCTGCTTTGGACGCTCTCGTTCGAGGGACTCGTTGTGCGCCGAGTAGCGCGGCTCGGGCAAAGCACTGGGGTGCTTCTCCGTCGTCTCCCATAAAACTTTCTCGATGCCGGTGCCTGCTCCGTCGTTTTCGGTGTGGCGTTTGCCTGTGGGAACCTGCGGGCGCTGCGGGTTGTACTTTGTAGCGGAGGAGCCGGAAAGGGGGAGGGCTGGACGCCGTTTCGGAGGACGCGAAGCTCGTCGAGCGAGCGAGGAAAGGAGACATCGCGGCGTACGAAGATCTCGTGCGCGCGCACCAGGGCGTCGCCTTCCGCGCGGCGTACCTGATCACGGGGGATCCCGTCGAGGCCGAGGACGCTTTGCAGGAGGCGTTCGTGAAGGCGTACCGCGCCCTGGGACGGTTCAGGGAGGGGGCGCCGTTCAGGCCCTGGATTCTCGCGATAGTCTCCAACGAGGCCAGAAACAGGCGTAAGGCCGCGAGCCGCCGGGCCGGCCTGTTCCTTCGTGCGGCGGAGGAAGCGCCACGCGGAGACGGCATCCCCTTGCCGGAGGCCGCCGCCGTGGCGGCGGAGAGGCGGGCCGAGCTGCTCGAAGCCGTGGAAGGCCTGCGCGAGGAGGACCGGGCCGTGATCGGCTACCGCTACTTTCTCGACCTCTCCGAGGCCGAGACCGCCGAGATTCTCGGCTGCGCCCGTGGCACGGTCAAGTCCCGGCTCTCGCGCGCACTAGCGCGGCTGCGGGAGGCCATGGGAAAGGAGGAATATGCCGGATAGGGAGCACGACGAGCTAGGGAGGGAGCTCGGTGAGCTCGGCTCCCGCATCGAGTACCCCCCGACGCCAGACGTCGCCCGGAAGGTCCGACGCAGTCTAGATGCAGAGACCGGGGAGCGCGCCATCCCACGCCGCTGGCTCGGGATGCTCGCCGAGCCCAAACGGGCAGCCGCCGCGGCGGCAACCATCCTGCTCTTCTTGACCGCCCTCTCGCCCACGATGCGCTCCATGGTCTCCGACTTGGTGTTCTCGGGTGCGTCGGGAGGCGCAGGCCAGGCCGCTGGCGGAGCCGCTAGCGGAGCCGCAGACGGGGCACCGGCCCCGTCTGCCTCCTCGTCGGAGTACGCCACGGAGGGGATCGCGCGATCTAGCCGGGAATCGACCTCCGGCGCCGGAGGGTCCGCTGCGGGGGCGGGAATGCCGCCGGGGGAGGACTTGGGGCTCGGTGAGAGGCTGTCGACGTCGGAGGCCCGGTCCAGGGTTGGGGACCTCCTCCTCCCCGGAACACCGGCGGGCGCGACCGAGCCGGGGAACTTCTGCGGCGAGTCGGAGAGCATGTGCGCGGGTGCATTGTCCGAAGGGGACGGCGTGGTCCTCGTTTTCGGGGCGGGACCCGGCCTGCCGCCTCTAGGCGACACGGACGTCGGGCTCCTGTTGGTCGAGACCCCCGGGGACCTCGACGACGCCTACCCGCCGGCCGAGTGGACGACCGGGGCGCGGCCGGAGGAGGTCATGGTCCACGGAAAGCAAGCGTACTGGCTCCCTGACGGACGGTCTCTTCGCTCGCAGCCCGGTAAGGCCGAAGGTCTACCCGGCGGGGCCTTGCTCTGGGAGCGCGGGGAGGTAGCGCTTCTCATGCGGGCGAACGTCACGAAGGAGGAGGCCATCCGAATCGCCGAGTCGGTCCGTTGAATTGGTCCTCCCCGGGAACCGATCCCCGCCTGCGTTTGTAAACAAGTGCGTAGGGCAAACCAGGACCCGAATCTGGCTTTGCGCCACCGGATGTTCGGCGCAGAAGGAGTACAACGGATGTCGAGGATCTTCTCTTGGACCATAATCGCGTCTTCCCGAACCATACGCGCCGTGCTCGTCGGTCCCACGACACTAGCGAGGGACGTCACCCATCCGCGCTCCCGGCGCCCCGCGACCTTTGGGACGGCGTGTTTCTTGCTCGTCCTCCTCGCGTTTGCCCTCACCGGATGCGGTAGTGGAGGAGGAGCGCGGTCGGCGGGTTCTTCCGCCGGTTACGATCCTCAGGAAGAGGGCCTCATCGCGCCCTCCGGGGTAGGGGGGGAGGCCGCGTCCGCCGGGGCCGCCTCTTCGTCGGCACAGGCCGAGGAAGGGGTTCCGGATGGGGTCGAAGCTTCCCTGCCGGGCCTCGACGGCGAGAAGATCGTCAAGACGGCGGACCTTGGCATGCGCGCCGAGGACGTCCGCGAGAGCGCCTCGAGGGCCCAGGAGATCGCAGCCCGATTCGGCGGTAGCGTCGCGAGTTCGCGCATAGACGGCGGCGATGGCGCCGTGACGGCGGACCTCGTCCTCTCGGTTCCATCCGCCGAGTTCGAGGCGGCGCTCGACGATCTACGCGGGCTGGGCGAGGTCACGACCGACACGGTGGGCGGCGAGGACGTCACGGAGGAGTTCGTGGACCTACAATCCCGCGAGCGAAACCTCCTCGCCGCCGAGGAGAGCCTGCTCCGATTGTACGACAAGGCCGAGAGCGTCGACGACGCCCTCTCCATAGAGCGCGAACTCACGGACCTGCGCGGGCAGATCGAGGTGGTTCAGGGCAGGATCCAGTACCTCAAAGAGCGCACCTCGACCTCCCGCATTTCCCTCGCGATCGAACCCTTGCAAAAGCTCGCCGAGTCTCGCCCTTCCCTGGAACCCGCCCGTGCCGTCTCGACCGCCTGGAACGCCTCCTTGAACTTCCTCGGGACGGTGGCGGGCGCCGCCATCTCCGTTCTCGTCTTCGGCTGGTGGCTCGTGCCCGCGCTCGTCGTGGCCGCGGTATGGTGGAGGCGAAGGCCCCGCCACGCGGACCCGGCCGGCGGCCCCTAGAGCCCATCCCCGGATGCCCCGTTCGGCGGCGCGGGCATCGGTTATACTGCTTCGTCGATGCGAACTTTTCTTGTAGCTATAGACGGCCCCGCGGGGAGCGGTAAGAGTTCGGTGGCGCGCGCGGTGGCCGAGAAGTTGGGGATAGTCAACCTCGACACCGGCGCGACCTACCGCGCGGTCGCCCTCCGCTCGCTCCAAGACGGCGTCGCCCCGGAGGACGGCCCGGCGCTCGCCGCCCTCGCCGGGCGGGTCGAACTGGACGGAGCGGGGGTCCGGTTGGACGGCGAGCGGCTCCCTGGAGAAGCTCTGCGTACCCCGGAGGTCGCCGCCGCGGCCTCGCGCGTTTCTACAAACCCCGAAGTCCGGCGCGTCCTCGTAGAACGGCAGAGGGCGGCGGCGCACAGCCTCGGGGGCGCCGTGATGGAGGGCCGGGACATCGGGACGGTCGTCCTGCCGTACGCGGACCTCAAGGTTTTTCTCTCCGCCTCCCCCGACGAGAGGGCTCGCCGCCGCGCCGCCCAGTCGGACCGCGAGGCCGAGCTCGAACGTATCCGCGAGGCCATGCGAACCCGCGACAAGCGCGACGCCGAGCGCGAGGCCTCGCCCCTGGTTCCCGCCCCCGATGCCGTAGTGCTCGACACCACGGGCCTCTCCCTGACCGAGGTCGTCGAACGCGTTTTGCGCCTCGCCTCTCAAGCACAAGACCGCGTAGCACAGAGCCTTCAACCGGACCCGGAGGCCGGGTGAGCCCGTCGGAGGGGGGGAGGAGTCGTCGTAGGCCCATCCCGAAAAGAGCCATGTCGTTCCGATACAGGTTGTTCCGGGGCCTTCTGCGCAAGATCCACGAGGTTCTCTTCGGGTTCACCGTTCATGGCGCGGAGAAAGTGCCCGAGACGGGGCCCGTTATCCTCGCGGCAAACCACCGCCGCTACGCAGACCCCGTCCTGGTGTGCATGTGCGTTCCCCGCCGTATCCAGTGGATGGGCAAGAAAGAGCTATTTACCCCACCATTCGACTGGTTTTTCTACTTCATTGGCACCTTCCCCGTGGACCGCAAGGCCGGAGGCCGTGGTGCCTTGAAGAGCGCCCTGTCCTACCTCAAAGACGGCTGGACTCTAGGCATCTTCCCCGAAGGCACGCGCCGCAAGGCCTACGATCCCGACGACCCCCCCAAGGGAGGCGTAGCAATGCTTGCCGCCAGATCCGGCGCCCCCATAATCCCCGTGTTCGTAGATCGCGTACCGACCTTTCGCGAACGACTCCGGGGCGCGAAGTTTCACGCCTACATCGGCGACCCGATAACTATAGATAATACAAAAAACGGCAGGGGCTCCTACGAGGAGCTCTCGACTCGCGTGTTGAGGGAGATCTACGCCCTCGGTGACGCGGGGCTTGCTGATGGAAAGGACGGTGGTGCGTCGTGAGTCGTCTGCCGCTAGTTGCGATAGTGGGTGCTCCGAACGTGGGGAAGAGCACGCTGGTAAACAGGATTCTGGGTAGGCGACAGTCGGTGGTCGCGGATGAGCCGGGGACCACGCGCGACCGCTCCTACAGCCGCGCCGAGTGGACGGGCCGGGAGTTCTCGCTCGTGGATACCGGTGGGATGGAGCCTCTGGCGAGGACCGGCCTCGAGGCGCTCGTGACGCTTCAGGCGCGGGTCGCCGTCGACGAGGCCGACGTCATCATGCACCTCGCCGACTCCAGGCTCGGGGTCACAGAGGCGGACGCGGCGATAGCGAAGGAGCTTCGGGGCTCGGGTAAGCCCGTCCTCCTCGTCGTGAACAAGCTCGACAACCCCGACGACGACACGGCGCGCTACGACTTCTACGCCCTCGGCGAGGGCGAGCCCCACGCGGTGAGCGCGGTCCACGGGATAGGGACGGGGGATCTGCTCGACGATATCGTCGCGCTCCTTCCGGAGATGGAGACAGAGGAGGAGGTTCCCTACCCGCGTATCGCCGTCGTGGGCCGCCCGAACGTCGGCAAGAGCACGCTGTTGAACGTGCTGCTGGGGGCCGAGCGCGCCGTCGTCTCCGAGGTCGCCGGCACGACCACCGACGCCGTTGCTCACGAGATACCCGCCCCCCCGGGGAGTGACGTGCCGGGCGGTCGGTTTCTCGTGCTCGACACCGCCGGCGTGAACAAGAGCGCGCGCAAGGCCTCCGGCGTCCCATACTATTCCACGCTCAAGACGGAAGGCGCGATCCGTCGCTCGGACGTCTCGTTGCTGCTCGTGGACGCCGTGGAGGGGCTCGTCGCCGAGGACCTGAGGATCGCGCGTCAGATCGAGGAGGCCGGCAGGACTTGCGGGGTGCTCGTGAACAAGAGCGACCTCGTCGACGAGTACAGGCTCCGGGAGCTGGAAATCGACGTTGCATACCGCATGACGGACCTCAAGCCACCGCTGCTCGCCATCTCGGCCCTCTCCGGGGCCGGCGTGGACGGCGTGGTACCGCTCGCCGCCCGCCTGCACGATGCGTACCACACCAGGATACCGACCCACGAGGTCGCCGAGTTCGTCAACGAGCTCACCGCGCGCACCGCGCCTCCGAAGGGCGTCAAGATCCGCTTCGCCACCCAGACAGGTACCGCCCCGCCCCGATTCTCCCTCTTCGCCACCCGCCCGACCGACGTCCCCGACAGCTACGCACGCTTCCTCGAGAACTCCTTCCGCGAGCGCTACGGCTTGAGGGGCGTCAGCGTCAGGCTCCGCCTGAGAAGCAGCCGCTAAAGCCCCCACGAAGCGGCCTCCCCGTCACGCCGCGCCCGAACTCCGGCTCCGGGTGCGACCGGGAGCACTCCGTGGGGGACCCGCGTTGCGCTGATAAGATGTCTGGCAGGAAATAGATGGGAAGGCCGCGCGGCGGCCTGGTAGAAGCAGCCGGGGAAGGCAGGGAAGAGGACATGTATCACTCGGGTCGGGGGCCTTTGCGTCCCAGACGTTCACGTTACCCACGCGTTGGTCACGCGGTAGGCGTCGTGGGAGGCGGCTCTTGAAGGCGGTGATCATGGCCGGCGGTCAGGGGACGCGCCTGAGGCCGCTCACCAGCAACCAGCCGAAGCCGATGATCCCCATCGTGGGCGTGCCGTGCATGGAGCACATCGTCACCCTCCTCAAGCGACACGGGATCAACGAGATCGTGTCGACGCTGCAGTTTATGCCGGACGAGATAAGGGACTACTTCGGCGACGGCTCCGACTGGGGCGTCTCGATGAGCTACTCCGTCGAGGACGTCCCGGCCGGGACCGCGGGCTCCGTCAAGCTCGCGGAGGAGCTCCTAAGCGGCGAGCGAGTCCTCGTCATCAGCGGCGACGCCCTGACCGACTGCGATCTCGGGGCCGTCCTCGACTTCCACGAAAAGCGGGGGGCCGAGGCCACGATGGTCCTCAAGAGCGTCGAGAACCCGCTGGAGTTTGGCGTGGTCATCACCGAGGGTGACGGGCGCATCTCGCGATTCCTGGAGAAGCCGACCTGGGGTCAGGTTTTCTCCGACACCGTCAACACCGGCATCTACCTACTCGAGCCGTCCGTGCTCGGGGAGATCCCGGCCGAAGGCGAGTACGACTTCTCCAAGGAGCTCTTCCCGAAGCTTCTGGAGGCCGGACGGCCGCTCTACGGGTACGTGACGGAGGAATACTGGGAGGACATAGGGACGCTTGAGCAGTACATGAAGGCCCAGCGCGACGTCCTCGACGGCAAGATGCGCGGGGCGAGGCCCCCCGGCACCCGTCTGAGGGAGAACGTCTACGTCGGCGACCGGGCTCAGGTCGCCGACGAACAGCTCGAGGGTCCCGTCGTCATCGGGGAGAACGTACGGGTGGACGCAGGCGCGCGAGTCAGCCCCTACTCGATCATAGGCGACAACGTCGTTGTCGCCGCGGGTGCCACCGTCGAGCGGAGCGTCGTCGCCGAGGGGACGTACGTCGGGGAGGGGGCCGAGGTTCTCGACGCCCTCGTCGGGCGCAACTCCTACATCCAGGAGCGGGCGCGGGTCCTGGAGCGCAGCGCCCTGGGCGACGACGTGATCGTGGGCGAGGGCGCCACGATCGCGCCCGACGTAAAGGTCTTCCCGCACAAGAGCGTCGAGAGCGGGGCGAACGTAACGCAGTCCTTGATCTACGAGACGATGGGCCTGCGCACGGTGTTCAAGGGCGGCATCGTCCAGGGCAAGTTCAACGTCGACCTCACCCCCGAGTTCGTCATCAGGTTGGCCTCCTCCTTCGGCACGAAGCTCGACCCCGGCGAGATCGTAACTTTAGGTCGCGACTCGACCCGTTCGGCCCAGGTGGCAAAGCGTGCCATGTCGAGCGCCTTGAACGCCACGGGCGTGAACGTCCGCGACCTGCGGGCCGCCCACGCCGGCGTCGTCCGCCACGACGTCCTCGCGGGGAAGTCATCCGCCGGGGCGCACGTCCGCACCGGCGAAGACCCCGACGACGTCGAGATCCTGTTCTTCTCCTCCGACGCCACCCCGATGAGCGAGGCCGACCAACGCTCCGTCGAGAAGGTCTTCGTCCGGGAAGAGTACCGAAGGGCCCACGGCCCGGACGTCGGGGAGTTGATCTATCCGGGGCGCGCCGTCGAGCAGTACGTCGAGAGGCTGGAGCGCGCCCACGATCGCGAGGCGACGCGGGGCGACACGGTGGTCGTGGACTTCTCCGGCGGGGTCGCGGGCCTCGTCGCGAGCCGCGTCTTCGCGCGGCTCGGTATCGGCGCCGTAGTGGTCGAGGGCTTCACGAACGCGAACTCCTACACCACGGGGACGAGAAATACGAGCCTCACCGAAGCCCTCGATAGGGTGGGCCGAATCGTCCCGACCGTCGGCGCCTCGTTCGGGGCGGTCGTCGGCCCGACCGGAGAGGACGTGCAGTTTGTCGACGATGAGGGGAGTTTCGTCCCGCCGGACGTGATGCTGGCCTGCCTCATCTCCCGGCTGCGCCCGGGCAAGGTCGTACTACCCATAGACCTCAGCCACGGCTACGACGAGATCTCTCGCGAGGGAGGCGGTACGGTCGTCCGCAGCCGCGCGGGCCTCGGAAACGTCGCCATAAAGGCCGCAAAGGACGAGGCGGATCTCGCCGGCCTAGCGGACGGCAGATTCGTCTTTCCGGCCTTCCTCCCGGCCCCCGACTGCTTTATAACGCTGGTGCGTGCGCTAGAGGCCTTCGGCGGCGGGCCGGAAAGGGAGGCGCTCTCCTCCGTCAGTGGTCGCTTCGGGGAGCGCTTCGGGGGCGTCATGCGGCGGCGTCTCGAGTGCCCATGGGCCGCGAAGGGCCGCGTCATGCGTGGCCTCGCCGAGAGGTTCGGAGGCGACCCGGATGCAATCCTCACGGACGGCGTCAAGCTCAACCTCGAGAATGGCGGCTCCTCGTGGGTCCTCATGCTCCCCGACCCCGACAACCCGCTCTTCTACGTCTACGCGGAATCCAACTCAAACGGCGGCGGCAAGGACGTTCGGGAGACCGAGCGCGTGCTCGACGAGTACGCGAACCTCGTCGAGGGGCTGATCGGGGAGGGGTAGCCAGGACCGCAGGGGACCCGCGGCGCGAAGACCCGGGGCGCGGACCGTGAGACTGTACTTGAGGTTCAGGGGAGGTTATACTCCGGCCATGGCCGACGAGATTAAGGGTGGGGAAGAGCAGCGGTACGATTGGGAGGGGGAGCCGGATCTCACGGACCTCTCCGAGGAGGAGCTCAGGGTACGTTTGAAGGCGCTCTCCGATGAAGAACGGGAGGTGAGCTACCGGCGGCGCGTCCTCCAGGGGAGAATAGACCTGATCCGGGCCGAGCTCGTCCGTCGCGGTGGTGCGACGCTCTCGCCCGAGGAACTCGTCCGTGTATTGCTCGGGGACGATTCCCCGAGCGGTGCGCAGGACGTTGACCCGTCCGACGGGAAAGCTAGGCAGGGGTACGAGGGGAGGGGCGGTTGAACCGGTGTCCGGAGTGTGGCGCCGAGGTGAACCCCGGCATGAAGTTTTGCGCGGAGTGCGGGACCCGTCTCGTGCACGCCCAATCCACCGTCTCTTATGCACCGAGCTTCGGCGACGATGAGTACGCGGCCGGCAAGAAGGCCAACGAAGACGACGACCTCCCCGAGGGCGCCGCGCTGATAGAGCTGGATCAGGTCGAGGGGACCGCCGGGCGACGTATGCACGACATCGGCAGCGAGAAGGTCACCGTGGGCCGTAGTCCGGATAGCCAGATCTTCCTGGACGACGTGACCGTCTCGAGGATGCACGCCGAGGTATTCCGGCGCGAGGCGCCGAACGAGAAGGGTTTCAGGATAAAGGATGCGGGTTCCTTGAACGGTACCTACGTGAACCGTGTTCGGGTCGACTCCGTCGATCTCAGGAACGGCGACGAGATCCAGATAGGCAAATACCGCTTCAAGTTCGTCCTGACCTAGGGCGGAGCGACGCGGGCGACATAGGCTAGTTCAGGATGGGAGCAATAGTCTTACGATGATGGAGAACGGCGGTCCCAAAGACCACTATACGATAGGCGAGGTCGTAACGAGGTTGCGCAAGGAGTTTCCCACGCTCTCGGTGAGCAAGGTGCGCTACCTCGAGCGGAGGCGTCTCATCAACCTGACGCGCACGCGCGGCGGCTACCGGCTGTTCTCCCCGCAGGACGTCGAACTCCTGAAGTACATACTCACCCTTCAGGATAAGGAGTACCTTCCCCTCAAGGTCATCAAGAAGCGCATAGAGGGCGGCGTGCCGGTGGGTGCCCAGGACTCCGGCGGCGACCTCTCGCGCGTCCTCGAGGACAGGACCTACACGCGCGATGAGCTAGCCGACGCCATAGACAGCGAGCTCAGGTTCGTCGAAGAGCTCCAATCCGTCGGCGTGGTGGGCCGGGGCGGCGAACTCACGCAGAGGGACGTCGAGATCGCGCGCATGGCGCTCGAGATGGCTAAATACGGCATCCAACCGCGCCACCTGCGCGGCATCATGGCCGCCGTCGAGCGCGAGGCGGCCATGTTCAAGCAGATTCTGAACCCAGAGCTCAGGAGCGGCGACGAACAGCGCCTGCAGGACGCCGTGAACAAGGCCCGTCACCTCGCCGCCGTCGACTCCAGGCTCAAGGAGCTGATGATGGCCTCCGCCATAGACAACTTCGCCTCCTGACCCCCCGATGGAAGAGCAACCCACCGCCACCGATGCCCCCCTCTCCATAAGGGAGATAGAAAGCCACGTCCGCGAGGTCCCTGACTTCCCCTCCCCGGGCATTTCCTTCAAGGATATAACCCCCCTCATAGAAGACGGCCCCGCCTTCCACGCTGCCGTTGACCGCGTGGCGACCGCGACCGCCGATGTCGATTACGACCGCGTGCTCTCCGCCGAGGCTCGCGGCTTCGTCTTCGGCACCGCCCTCGCCTACCGAGCGCGCAAGGGCCTTATCCTAGCCCGCAAGCCCGGTAAGCTCCCCCGTAAGACCATCTCGGCCTCCTACGACCTCGAGTACGGCTCCAACACGCTCCACGTTCACGCCGACTCCATACGCGAGGGCACGCGCGTACTCGTCGTAGACGACCTCCTCGCCACGGGCGGCACCGCAAGGGCCATGTGCCAGCTTGTCGAGAACGCCGGCGGCATCGTCGCCGGCGTCGCTTTCCTCGTCGAGCTCGGCTTCCTCGACGGCCGCGAGCGCCTCATCCCGTACCCCGTCACCTCCCTCCTGACCTACGACGCCTGACGCAGATGGACTCCAACCGCCCCGACGACCGTCTCCCTACGCCCGAGCACCTCCCCGCCCCCAGAGACGACGCCCGACCCGCGTCTATGGCCAAACCGACGGCTTCCCACCTTCCGCAAAGCTACGCCGATCCGGACCGCCTCCTCGCCACTTATCTGCGCACGCTCTCCAGCCCGTCGACAGTAACGACATATAATACAGAGATCCGAATGTTCCTCGGTTACTTGTCTGGTGAACTCGGGCATCCAAACCTATCGGAAGTTACGGCTGAGGACCTCTCCTTATATAGGGAGCATCTCCTTGGTACCTACGCCGCGGCGACGACCGCGAAGAAGCTCGCGGCCCTGCGAAGGTTCCTCACGTTTACTTACATGGTTGGTGCCACGCGGGTGAACCCGGAGGCGTTGCGGTTTTTCGCGAAAAGCCCGAAGGTCTTGCAGGATCCTGCCTACAATGTGCTGACGGAGGAAGAACTCTCGCGGATGCTGTCGGCGGCAAGAACCAGCAACTGGCGCGACTACGTGCTGCTGGCTGTGATGGCAGGGGCCGGGTTGAGGGAAGCAGAGGTTGTGGCCCTGAAAGTAGGCGATTTTCGGGAGGTGGGGGACGGTCAGGTCATCCTGCGTGTCGAGGGGAAGGGGCGCAAGATCAGGGCTATACCGATCTCCCCGGACTTATGGACTCTTGTGCAACGCCACGTCCTACTGTCGGGCAAGAGCCTCGCCTCCGTGACCGACGCCCGCAAGCCCCTCTTCTCCTCCCGGGAAGGTCGCGACAAATTCCTCACGACCCGCTCGATCCGCTATATCGTAAAGAAATACGCCGAAGCTGCCCGCATAACCAAGGCGATCTCACCCCACTCCATACGGCACACGGTCGGTACCAACATGGCAGTCAACGAAGCCCCGCTCCTGGTCATCCAACAATTCCTCGGCCACTCCGATCCCAAGACTACCCTCAGGTACATCCGTCGCGCCGAAGACTTGGCCAACCGAGCCTATACCTATAATACTCTTCCAACGTCATAGCTTCCTGGCAGAATCGGAGGCTTTCTCTCATAAGGAAGGGAAATGAGCTGCGGGGTGACAGGACAGAAATGCCTTTTACTGTGTTGATCGAAACAGTGGTTGGTAAACCAAGGAGCAGGGGTCGCGGCTGTTGGTAGTCGCGACCCCTGCTCTCTACTAGAAATAGCGGAGGCTTTCTCTCATAAGGAAGGGAAATGAGCTGCG
>JADDPY010000093.1:6201-22516 GCA_016781635.1 Rubrobacter sp. | reverse complement strand
TTCTCTCATAAGGAAGGGAAATGAGCTGCGGGGTGACAGGACAGAAATGCCTTTTACTGTGTTGATCGAAACAGTGGTTGGTAAACCAAGGAGCAGGGGTCGCGGCTGTTGGTAGTCGCGACCCCTGCTCTCTACTAGAAATAGCGGTGGCTATCTGTAGCAGCTATCTCCTCGCTCGACGGGGAACTCATCCGGGCACCCGCCGTTCGGCATCTTAGGAGCGGGGCCATCGTTGGGACCACCTGCTTCCATCAGGACGTTACCCGAATCATCTTCGGAGGTGTACTGATACTCCTCCGAGGAACTATCGGCCTCGGAGGAGTCCTCCTCCGAGGTGGTGCTTTCGGAGTACTGAACCTGCTCATACTTGGTCTCGTCTGTTTCAGAGTCCTCCTCATACTGCTCATCTCCGGAGCCGCTTTCCCCTAAATCCTGAGAGGACGAGCCCGTCTCCTCGCCCTCACCATCGCACGCGAGGCCGTTGTCGTCCTTGTCGAGGCCGTGGGGGTCGCCGTCCACGAGCTGCTCCTGCGCCTCCTCCTGGTTGTCGAAGTCCGAGCAGTCGAATAGATCCTCGTCCTCGTTGACCTGTTGGGCGACCTCTGAGACGCCGATGCTCTGTGGCTCGCCGTCGAACGCTAGCGCCCAGCCAATGCGCCCTGCAAATAGGCACAGCACCGCCAAAACGAAGACCACCGCGACCCTCATAGAAATTCCCGCACTCCGTAACAACCCATCCCCCCGATCCGTTCCGAACGACTATTAAGATTTATTATAGGCCGCGTTATAACGGTTAGTCAAAGCTACAGCGCGGTGCATCTCGACCTACACCACACCTACACCACATGTTCAAGCCGGCTCACTGCTCGCATTAGATGCGCACCAAGCAAAAGTGACTCATCCTCTTGAAACCCTACGCTTTGTAAAGCGTAGGTCTCACAAACATCGGCCCTTTGCGTTACTACGATTAGGTTTCCGATAAGTACAATTCTCGGAAACCTGAGATCGGGTCGGGTTGCTTGTTCGACGCTAACGCTTGGCGTACCTGAGGTATAGTTCCCCGGTTTTTGGAGACGAGTGTACGGAGGCGATGTCGAAGTCCGTTATTTCGAGTTCCGCTTTGTGGCTCGCCGCGAGGGAAAGCTTGTCACGTGAGGAGAGAAATATTTTGGGGCTTAGGGTAAGAAAGAGTTCGTCTACTACTCCGGAGGAAAGGAAGGATCCGTTGACAGATGGTCCGCCTTCGAGGAGGACGGTGCCGACGTTCAGTAGATCCTTTAGAAGCTCGAGGACCTCACGGGGCTCCGGCATGCCGGAGCCCCGCGTATGAACGACGCGAGCGCCCAGGTTGGATGCCTCTCTTAACGTCTTCCCGGGCGTGGCCTGACCTGCGACGATCACCAAGCGTTGGTTTCTCCGGCGTCCTTCGGGGCGAAAGATCCTCCTCCGAAGCGGGAGTTCGCCGGAGCCGGCCAGGATCACACCGAGGGGCTGCTCAGAGAGGCCTTTGGCCTTTCGCTTCTCGGAGAGCTCATCGGGCACGGTGAGGTTCATCTCCTCGGCGCGCACGGTTCCCGCTCCGACTACGACGGCATCTACCGCGCAACGTAGATTACTCATGATGAGGCGATCCACGCGGCTACCTATGGGGCTGGCCTTCCCGCCGGTAGAAACTTTCCCATCGAGCGTGCTAACCATATTTATAGCGACGTGAGGAACCTCGGCCGGATTTCCCGATCTTGCAAGCCCGGGAAACTCCAGATCGGCGTGGACGAGCTCGGCGGACAACTCCTCCGGAGGCCCGGGGTATAAGCGCAAAGCCCTACCTATCGAATACAAAATACTCCGTGCGAGACGTCGTCCGTAGCGCCCGGAGGTTATCCTGTGACTACGTAGCGGACGTACTTTGGAAGGTCTTGCTTGGGGATGGTGACATCCATCCAGACGCCCTCCACGGTGCTGTTCTCGGCGTGAATCTCGGCCGACCCGTACAGGCGCGCCGCCTTGGCGTACTCCTCGTGAGGTATCAAAATCTTCGCCCGCTCGAAACCGCCGGAGATCTTCTCGCGTATCGCGTGTGCCAGCGGCGCCACGCTCTCGACGGCGCTGATCTTGACGGCCTCCGGATACTCCCTATCGAGGTCGGTTCTCTCGCGCTCATCGAGGAGATCTATCTTGTTCAGGCACAAAAGCGAACCCTCGGTCGAGATGCCGGCCTCCTCCAGAGTACCGACCACGGACTCTAACTCCTGCCCGAGCCCGACGAGGTCCCCTCCAGCATCGGCGCATATAACGAGCAGGTCCGCGTCCCGAGCCGCTTCAAGGGTGGCCGCGAAGGAGTGAACGAGCTGCGTGGGAAGCTTCTTGATAAACCCCACCGTGTCCGTGACCACGAAGTCAGGCCCCGCGGACCCATCAGACTTCCCAGAAGAACCGCCGTTCACGCCATCGGCCGAAGCGCCGCTCACCAGGCGTGTCGTAGTCTCGAGGGTTTCGAAGAGGCGGTCTGCGGTCGACCTGGTTTCACCGCTCAGGGCGTTCAGGATGGTGGTCTTGCCGGCGTTCGTATAACCGACCAGGGAGACGGTCGGTGCTCCACCCTTCTTCAGACGGGAGCCTCGAACGGCCCTCGAAGCCTTCTCTCCTTCCAGCCTGCGTCGTATAGAGGCGCTTCGCTCGCGTATGACACGCCGGTCGTACTCGAGCTGCTGCTCACCCGGCCCCCTCGTTGCTCCCCTACCACCGGCACCAGCTCCACCAGCAACCCCGCCACCGCCGAGGCGACTCAAGGCTCGGTTGCCGCCTTTTACTCTCGGAAGTCTGTACGTGAGCTCGGCTAACTCCACCTCTAACCTGCTGGCCGCATCTCTGGCGTGCTCGCCAAATATCCTGATGATCAATGCGGTGCGGTCCACTACCGGTACGCCGGCATCACCCTCAAGAACCCGCGCCTGAGAGGCAGTGAGCTCGTCGTCCGTTAACACGAGGCCAGCACCTACCTCCTCGACGAAGCTCTTTAACTCCTGACGCTTGCCTTTCCCAAGGTAGCCAACCCCGTCGCGCCTCGCCTGCTCGAGTTGCCCCACGACCTCGAGGCCCAGAGTCTCAGCCAATCTCGCCAGTTCCCCGAGCTTGCGATCCTCGCCGGCGGCGACCAAAACCGCCCTATTATCGGAGGATTCGTTCATGCCGTCGCGCTGTTGCTCTTCGCTCATACCCATGACCTCATTATATCATGCATAACATGCTCGATACGCGAGTCGTCCTCGGTCTCCACGACGGTCTTCTGTGTGGTATCGGGGAGCGTCCTCATGAGCTTGTCGAACCAGCGCATCTGACGTCTTGCGAGCCGACGCGTGCGTGCAGCTAGATGCTCCTGTGCTTCTACGGCCGGAATCGCACCGGAGGCCACCATCATCATCTCTTTGGGGCCGATCGCTTGCCGTACGGAAGGGTTGGGGTCTAGTGCTAGCAAGGTTCTGCCTTCCTCCTCGCCGTCGCGTTTTATGCTGGCGGATCTCTCCGCTATGCGCAGGTCGAGGCGGTCTCTCGGAGGCCTGAGGTAGACGAAGGAAGCGCCGTACATCGGCCATCCGGCCCATACCGAGCCCCTCTCGGGGACCCCCTCGATCTTGAGCTCCTCTTCCCTTGCGGCCCTTCTCTGGTTGACCGCGCCGGACGAAGCCCTTAGCGCCTCCTCGCGCACGCTCAGCGAAACCTTGGGGGCCAAAGGGATCCCGAGTACTATCGCGTTTAGGTACATGCCGGTGCCCGCGTCGAGCACGAACGGCGAGCCTTCCTCGAGCCCCGCTATCAGACTCTCCGCCCGATCCTTGTGTCGCGCGACCGTCCATTCTTCCTCGACAGAAGAGATCCCCACGAGCTCAGCTGGCCTGTCGCGTCCCTGGTTCGTGGTTACCGGTATCTCCTCGTAGACCTGCATGGAGTCGACGACGAGCGTCGGGGCCCAGCCGCCCCAAGCCTCCGACAGCGCTTCGGCGAGCCCGTCGGCAAGCTGACTCTTTCCGGCCGCGGTCGGCCCGCACACCACGAGCGCTCTCATCCTTGCGGGCACCGTACACCCAGACTAAGCATTCGAGCGATGGTCCGGGTCTCCTAGGATAGGGGCTCGCCCGCATGCAGTACGTGTGGGCCCGCGCTCTCTACCCTTGCGGTGACGTACCCTCCCGGCGAGACATCGGTCGGGACGTGCACCGCGTGACCGCCCCACGTTTCACCGATCGCACGCCCGTCCCCGGTTCTCCCGTGCCTCACGTAGATCTCCTCCACGGAGCCGATCTTGGTGCTGTTTCTCCGAAAAGCGCTCTGCTCGACGGCACGCATGACCTCCATAAACCTCCTCTGCACAACGTCGTCGGCAACGGATGTCTCCCTCGCCATCTCGGCGGCCTCGGTGCCTTTCCTGGGGGAGAACTTGAAGACGTACGCGGAGTCGAAGGCGCAATCCTCGAGCAGCCTCAGCGTCTCGTCATGGTCCGCCTCGGTCTCGCCAGGATGCCCCACGATGACGTCCGTCGAGAGCGTGCCATCCGGGACCTCGTCCCGGAAGACCTCGATTTTCCTCCGGTACCGATCCGACTTGTAACCCCGGTGCATCGCCCTGAGCATCCGATCCGACCCCGACTGCACGGGAAGGTGAAGCCTCCCGACGATCGTCTCCTTCTCGCCGATAAGCTTGAGCGTCCGATCCTCCATATTAGAGGGATGGCTTGTTGTAAACGATACCCTGGGCGCCTCGTCCGCCACCCTCTCCAGAAGATCGCAGAACCTCTTCGCGCCCCCCTTCTCCCGCCACGCATCGACCGTCTGCCCGAGAAGCGTCACGTACCGCGCCCCGGAGCCAACCAGCATCCTCACCTCTTCGACGACGCTCTCCATCGGCCTGCACGCCATCCTGCCCCTGACGGTTGGCACTATGCAGTAGCTGCACTGGTAATTACAGCCGGTCATAATGGTGACGAAAGCCTGGTGCTCACCCTCCGTTCCGGGAAGATCCGGCGTGTACGTCTCTTCCATCCCCGGCAACCCGACAAACTCAGCCAACTCGTATGTATTATGAGTACCCAGCACGAGATCTATACCGTAGGTGTTACGAAGTTGGGAGGATTCTTTAGCGGCACCGACGCAGCCGGTGAGGGCGAATTTTTTGACCCGGCCCTCTTTTTTGAGGCGGGAGAGCTCACCGAGGTGGCCTCGGACGCGGTCGACGGCGTTCTCACGGACGTAGCAGGTGTTGAGCACGACCACGTCGGCGTCCTCGTAGCGCTGGACCTCGGCATACCCGGCGTCGCGGATCATGCGCCGCATCCTGTCAGAGTCGTGTACGTTCATCTGGCAGCCGAAGGTCCTGATGCACGCGGTTTTGCCAGCGCCAGGGGCCAGCACGACTCCTCCTCCGTCTGCGGCGCCTTTTGAGGGAGGCTTCCTGCCGAGCGTAACGGAGACCGGTGCGGACCCGTGTCCATTGGTATCCGACGTCGTATTGTCCGCCCCGTTCGTGGTGCTATTCATCCTCGTACTCCTCCTCAGGTTCGTACACGCGCGCCCTGATCACAACCTCACCCGGCCGCCCCTCGGCGGTCAGACCGGAGAGGTCGAGATAGCTAGCCCTCGCGGCCCTCCGAAGGATGCACCCGAGATCCTCTAGCTCCCCTTCGCCGAGCGTGAGTATAGGCCCTTCTACCCCGACGCTACCACCCTCCCCACCCAGCCCGCTAACAGGACTCTCAACCTTCGGTGTTCCCTCGACGGTTCGCGCCGGAGCAACGTCACCGGCCAAAACCCTCTGTGAAGTCCTCAAGGAGACATCCAGACCCAATGACGCCGCTTTCTTGCGTAAATCCACAGACGTTTTCGGCGCTGGTTGTATTATGTGGTCATACATCAGGCGGGAGAGGATGGTAGCCGGGGAGCCGTGGTAGAAGCGGGGAGGTTTTGGAGAGGTTTTGCCGGTCGTGTCGGAGAAGCGGGCGAGGACGGCGGGGAGGTTGGAACCGGAGGGCTTGGAGGTGGATTGGCCGCTTTTTTCGGGGAGGATGCGGTGGGTATCGAAGACCGCCCTTATGGCGGTTGGGGACGCCGTGGAGAGGACCTCGGCGGAGACGGACGCCTGCTTTATGTAGTGAAGGGCGAGACCGGCACCGTGGGAGGATACGCCAGGGGTAGGGCCTACTGCTAGGGCGGGTTCCCCGACGGGTGAGAGGTGGCGAGTGGTTACACCGGGCTCGAAGACGAGGTGGGCGTGGGTGTCGGGGATGCCCGTGCCATCGTCGAGGACCGTGAGGGAGCGGTAGCGGCGGGCCTTGAGGATGGAGGCCACGTAGATGTTAGAGGCGCCGGCGTCGCGGGCGTTGCGGAGGAGCTCGAAGAGGGCGTCCTCGACGGAGCGAAGGGAGCCGGGGGTACGCCTGAGGCCCTCGGTGCCGGCGAGGCGGGCGAAACCGGCGCCGAGGTCTCGGTACGGGCCTTCCATGGGCGTTCCCTAGCGGGCGACCTCGGTGACGCGGCTCTCGCGGATCACGGTCACCTTGATCTGGCCGGGGTACTCGAGGTCCTGCTCTATTTGCTTCGAGATATCGAAGGCCAGCTTGGCGGCGATCCGATCGTCCACCTCGCTCGGCTGGACCATCACGCGGATCTCACGTCCGGCCTGGATCGCGTACGCCTTGTCCACGCCGCGGTGGCCGAGGGCTATGTCCTCGAGCGAGCGCAGGCGCTCGATGTACGTCTCCGTGGTCTCGCGACGGGCGCCGGGGCGGGAGGCGGAGACCGCATCAGAGGTCGCGACGAGCACGTCCTCGACCGTCTCCATCTCGACCTCGTGGTGGTGGGCGGAGATCGCCCGAACCACGTCCTCGGACTCGCCGGCCTTCTTGGCCATGCGCCCCCCTATAAGAGCGTGCGTCCCCTCGACCTCGTGGTCGATTGCCTTGCCGATATCGTGGAGAAGGGCGCCCCTGCGCGCCAGCTTCACGTTCGCCCCGAGCTCCGCGGCCATCATCCCGCAGAGGTTCGCGACCTCGACGGAGTGGGACAGGACGTTCTGCCCGTAAGAGGTGCGGTACTTCAAGGCGCCGAGCATGCGCACGAGATCCGGGGCCATGCCGCCGGAGATCTTGGCGTCGAACACGGCCTGGCGACCCGCCGCCTTGACCTCCTTCTCGACGTCTTTTGCGGCCTTGGAGACGAGCTGCTCGATCCGTCCCGGGTGGATGCGTCCGTCCTGAACCAACCGCTCCATCGCCACCCGCCCGACCTCGCGGCGCACGGGATCGAAGCTGGAGATGACGACGGTCTCGGGGGTGTCGTCGATGATGACGTCTACCCCCGTGGCGGACTCAAACGCGCGTATGTTCCTCCCCTCGCGCCCGATGATGCGGCCCTTCAGATCGTCGGAAGGGAGCGGGATAGCCTTAGCGGTCGACTCGGCGGTTATGTCCGAGGCAAGTCGCTCCATGGTGAGCGCCGTGATCCTGCGGGCCTCGGCGTCGGCCCTATCCTCGGCATCGAGGGTTCTGTCCCTGACCATGCGACCGAGCCTGTCCTCGAGCTCGACTTCAAGGTCGTTGATTAGCCTGCGCTCCGCCTCGATGCGCGTGAGACCCGACACCTCTTCCAGAACCTTAAGCTGATCGGCCTCGCGCGCATCGAGATCGGCGGCGCGGGCCCTCAGGCTCTCCTCACGCTGCGAGAGCTGACGCCTCTCACGATCCATCTCGGAATCGCGACGATCGAGCGCGGCATCGCGGTTCTCCAGGCGCTCCTCGAACCGGGCGAGCTCCGCCCTGCGAGCACGCGCCTCGGCCTCGGCCTCGTCTTTCGCCGCGATTACGGCTTCTTTGGCTGCCAGGTCGGCCTCGCGACGCGTGGCCTCGGCCTCGCGACGGGCCTCATCGACGATCCTGCGGGCGGAATCCCGCGCCTCCGCACCCTCGGCCTCCGCCCTGGACTTTGCCCTCGACTTAAAGTACAGATATCCGACGGCGACGCCGAGGCCAAGGCCGGCGGCGACGCCGAGGACCAGTAGCAAAACTTCCATAGATATTCCTCCAAAAAAGGCCGCAGGCCGCGACGGCCCGGGCGTGCGCGAGGCGTGACCGCCACGTACCCCAACCGCCGTCGCGGAGAAGCGGCCGGAAAGCTCCGGTCTTTACTCCCCGGCTCCCCCCTCGCGGTACCCTTTGGCGATCTCGGCGCACACACTCGCCGAATATCCCCGGCGAGCGAGGAAGCCGTAGACCCGGCGCGCGAGCGCGTCGGATCCCTCCCCGGTATTATAACGCCGCTCCGCCGCCCGGGACGCCGCCTCTATCTCGTCGCCGACGGAGAACTCATCCTCGACCGCCTCACGCGCGACCTCTTCGTCCACGCCGCTTCTTTTGAGGTCGATCAGAATCCTGCGCGGCCCGTACCTACGGGCCTTCTCCCGGGCTGCGTTTCTCGCGAACTCCTCGTCGTCGAGGTATCCGAGCTCCCGAAGTCTCCCGACCACGGCCTCGACCGTACCGTCCGCATAACCGACGCGCTCCAGCTTCTCCCGAAGCTCGCCCTCGGCCCGCGCCCTGTACCCGAGTACGTTGAGGGCGCGCATCATAGCAAGTGGGCGCTCTCCAGCCACCCTCGCTTCCATCAACTCCTCCGCAGAGAACTCGCCCCCTTCGCGGAGACCGAGCTCGAAGGCCACCGCGGTATCAAGCTCGGCCCAGAACTCGCCGTCGACGGAGACCTTGGCACGGCCCCGCCGCTCGACGAAACCGGTTACGACCGGCACGGCGCCCCGCCTCCCTTAGCTCGGAACCATTCCGTCAAAGCTTTCTAGCGCAGGCGCTCGGCGCCCAACGCAGCGCCGCGGGCACCGTTAGCGCCGTTGGTGGGTGCTCCATCCACGGCATCGTCGTCCCCGCCGTCTTCGACGGGCGCATTGAAGCCGAGCTTCTCGTGAATGTCGGCGAGGATGCGATCTCGCACGGATGCGTTGTCCTTGAGAAACTGCTTGGCGTTCTCGCGGCCCTGTCCGAGACGCTCGGAGCCGTAGGCGAACCAGGCGCCGGACTTCTGCACCACCTCGTGGTTGATGCCTACATCGATGAGGCTGCCCTCCTTGGAGATGCCCTCCCCGTACATGATGTCGAAGAAGACCTCCTTGAAGGGCGGCGCCACCTTGTTCTTGCGCACCGTCACCTTGGTCTGGTTGCCGACCGTATCGGTGCCGATCTTGAGCGCCCCGATCCTGCGTACGTCGAGCCTCACGCTGGAGTAGAACTTTAGGGCTCGACCGCCCGGGGTCGTCTCGGGGGAGCCGAACATGACCCCGATCTTCTCGCGAAGCTGGTTGATAAAGATGGCCGTGGTGTTGGAGCGGCTCAGGGAGCCCGAGAGCTTCCTGAGGGCCTGGCTCATCAGGCGGGCCTGAAGACCCACGTGGGAGTCGCCCATCTCGCCCTCGATCTCGGCGCGCGGGACGAGGGCCGCGACGGAGTCGATGACCACGACATCGAGGGCGCCCGAGCGTATCAGGGTATCGGCGATCTCGAGCGCCTGCTCGCCGTTGTCCGGCTGGGAGAAGTACAGGTTCTCGATGTCCACACCGATGGCCTCGGCATAGGTCGGATCGAGAGCGTGCTCGGCGTCGATGAACGCGGCGAGCCCGCCGGCCTTCTGGGCCTCGGCGATAACGTGCAGCGCGAGGGTGGTCTTTCCGCTCGACTCTGGCCCGTAGATCTCGACTATCCGCCCGCGCGGCACCCCGCCGATCCCTAGCGCGAGATCCAGGGCAATAGCGCCCGTGGGGATGCAATCCATCTTCCGGGGCTCCTCGTCGCCCATGCGCATGATCGAACCCTTACCGAACGCCTTCTCGATCTGTGAGACGGCAGCGCCTATCGCCTTGGTCTTATCCACTGTTGAATCCTCCAAAAAGAACTGAGTTCTGCGTCGATCTCATCGATCTTTGCTATGCAAGACGATTATACAAGGAAGGTAGTGGCCTCCCAATGATCCTTTAGGGATGAGCCGGGCAGAAATTCGGCGGTGGAGCGTTTACGCCGGGGGCTGAGCGGGGGTAAACGTCTGGCTGGCCACCTGCCCGTAGTACCCCAGCGGGCCAACGTCCCGGCCGTCCACCTGAACCTCGACCGCTCCCGCGTCCCCGGCCGTCACGCTCACGTACTCGCGCCCCTCGAAGTTCAGGACGAACCCGGCCTGCGCGGTCTCGTAATAGACGACGTCACCATCGGCCTCCACGTTCAGCCACGACGCCCGGTCCCCGACCCTCACCACCACGTCGACGTCTCCGTCGGCCGCCTCGTCGACGGGCTCCTCTAATCTCTCGGTGGCGGGTTCAACAGGCCCCGCGGGCTCTACGGACGCCTCCTGTTCGGGCCCCTCGGGGGTAGCAGGCGCTTCCTCCTCGGCAGGGCGTGGCTCGGGCTCCCGGGCAGGCTCCGGTTCTCGTTCGGAGGGGACGGGCCTCACGCTCGCGGAGTCGCTGGTACCCGGCGTCCCGGCGGACCTGGAGCCCACGTAATACAGGGCTCCCCCGACGAGCGCTATAAGGATCAGGGCGAGAACGACGGTGAGGACAGCGGTACCGGAGATCCTGCGCCGCTCGGCGCCCGCGAGGCCACCGGGGCTCATCACGGGCCGATCGAACTCGCTGCTCCTGGGACGCTCGTAGTTGAGACCTCGTTCCCGGCGCGGCGCGCGTCGCTCCTTGAAGTCCTCGGCCAGCCCCTCGCCATCGAGGCCCAGGTAATTGGCGTAGGTCTTGAGGAATCCCTGCACGTAGACCTGATCCGGGAGCATGGAGTAGTCTTCGCGCTCCAGGCCTTCGAGGTAGCGCGTCCGTATCTTTGTGGCGTTCTCCACGTCGCGCAGGGAGAGACCCCTCTCCCTACGAGCCCGCTCTAAAAGCTCCCCGGTCCGGCTGTCGTCCATCCCGTTGTCTACTCCGTCGCTCACCGAAACGGAGCGTACCACAAAAGAGGCGAAATCTAGAACCCCGGGTCGTCCCTTCCCGGCCCGGAAACCTCCCCGGAACTCCCCCCGCCGTTAGTACCGAACGGGAACGCCTCCCCGTCGCTCACGACGCTTGCGTCGGTGGGCTCCTCTGGGGAGCCGAAGGGGTCGTTGGCGGGGGCCGCATCCTCCGCCTTCTCGCCCTCGAAGATTCGGGGCAGTTCGAGCTCGGTTGCGGAAACGGAGCGGCTCTTGGAGCCCTCGTAGGGGCCGACCACGCCCTTGCGTTCGAGGGCATCTATAATTCTGCCGGCCCGAGAGTAGCCTACGCGGAAGCGGCGCTGCACGGCGCTCACGGAGGCCTGCTGCGTGGCGATCACGAAGGCCGCCGCGTCCTGGAGCAGGTCGTCCTCGGGCTCCCCATTATCTTCCTTCTCGCCGCGGGTCTCCGTCACCTCCTCGACGAACCTCGCCTGGGCCCCCTCGGCGCACGCAGAGACCACCTCATCGACCTCCGACTCCGAGATGTACGCCCCCTGAACGCGGGAGGGACGCATGGCGCTCACCGGCTTGAAGAGCATGTCGCCCTGGCCGAGGAGCGCCTCGGCGCCGGGGGTGTCCAGGATCACGCGCGAATCGACCTGGCTCGAGACGGCGAAGGCGATGCGGCTCGGGACGTTCGCCTTGATCATGCCGGTGATAACGTCCACGCTCGGCCGCTGGGTGGCGACGACGAGGTGTATCCCCACCGCCCGGGCCTTCTGGGCGAGCCTGATGACCGCGTCCTCGACCTTGGCGGCGGACGTCATCATGAGGTCCGCGAGCTCGTCGATCACGACGATGACGTAGGGCATCTGGTTCTCCGGCCGCTTCTCGTTGTATCCGTCGAGCGAGCGGACCCCGAACTTCTCCAAGACCTCGTAGCGCCGCTCCATCTCGGCCACGGCCCACGAGAGCGCGTTCGCGGCCTTTTTGACGTCCGTGACGACGGGGGTAATGAGGTGCGGCACGCGCGCGAATTGCGAGAGCTCGACCCTCTTGGGGTCGATAAGCACCATCTTGACCTGCCTGGGGTCGGTAGTCAGGAGCAGCGAGGTCAGAAGCCCGTTGAGCATCACGCTCTTGCCGCTGCCCGTGGTCCCCGCGACCAGAAGGTGCGGCATCTCGGCCATGTCGAAGAAGACCGCCCTGCCCGAGATGTCTTTGCCTAAAGCCACCGGAAGGCTCCAGTCGTTGCCCGCCGGGTACTCCCGGAAGACGTCGCCGAGGGTGACGACCGCCGGGCGCGTGTTCGGGACCTCGACCCCGACGGCGCTCTTGCCGGGGATCGGCGCCAGGATGCGGACCTCGGTGGCCGCCAGGGCGTAAGCTATGTCTTGCTGCAGGTTCCTGACCTTGCCAACCTTGACCCCGCTGCCGAGCCTGAGCTCGTAGCGGGTAACGCGGGGACCCACGACGGCCCGAACGACGTTGGCCTCGACCCCGAGGTCTGCGAGGGCGCGGGTGAGCCTCTTGCTCGTCCCTTCGGCGT
The DNA here is from genome assembly GCA_016781635.1 of Rubrobacter sp. Taxonomy (GTDB): domain Bacteria; phylum Actinomycetota; class Rubrobacteria; order Rubrobacterales; family Rubrobacteraceae; genus Rubrobacter_F. The sequence continues at coordinate 10,008 of JADDPY010000093.1, read as the reverse complement.
CGTGCTCCGGGGAGCCGTGTCCCGACTTGAGCAGCGAGAACGGCGGCATGGTGTACTCGCCCGGCACGACCGGCCGCTGCTCCTCCTCGAAGCCCCCGTCGCCCCGCAACTCCGGCAGTATCACCTCGAAGGACTCCTCCGGCTCCTCCACGAGCGGCTTCGCCACCTCCAGAGGCTCCTCCGCGTAGTCGAAGACCTTAGCGGTAGCGGGCGGGCGGGCGGGAGCGCCTTCGGGCTCGTCAGGGGAGTATATGTCCTCGGGAGACTGCGCCTCCTCGACCTTCGCACGTTTCGAGGCCGCGGGGCGGCCGGCGCTGTCCTGTGGCCGGCTGCGTTCGCTTCGACGCTCGGCGTGGCGCTCGCGCAGCTCCCGGAGCTTCTCGCGGAGGGAGCCCGCCGCTGATCCGGTCGCTGTGGTTAGCGTCGTCGCGGATTCTCGCGGGGAGAGGCCGGTCAGGAGGAAGAGGCCCGCGGCGTAGAGGGCGACGAGGGCGAGGGCCGCGCCCACGGGACCGCCGGCGGCGTCCACGGCACCGTAGAGGCCGCTGCCCAGCAGGCCGCCTCGATCCGGGTAGGAGGCCTCGTCGAAGCGGGAGGCGGGAGGCAGGGTGGCGGCGAGGGTGGCGGCGAGCGAGACCAGGAGTAGCGCGAGACCTACCGCACGCCTCCCGGGGAACCGTCCGAGCAGAAGGAGCGCCCCCGCCAGGGCGGTGAGCGGCGCGAGGGCGAGGCCGACCACGCCGAGGGCGCGGGTCGCGGCGAGCAGGCCCGTTTCGCCGAGGAAAGCACCCCGTCCGGTAACAAAAGCCGCGGTAAAGAAGATCCCGGCGATCAGCAGCACGATCCCGACCGCCTCGCGGGAGACCATCTCTCCGAGCCGCGTGAACAGGCCGGAGCTTCCATTTCCGGCCGAGGCGGTGGAGCGCTTCTTCGCGCCGGAGGATTTGCTCGAAGCCTTACCCGTCGCTTTGCCCGGGCCCCGGGCGGGGTGTCTGCGGGGAGATCTATTCGTCGCCATGCCGGCTAGTCTAGCGCAGGGCGAATGGTGCAGGAGAGGGGCACGTTATGTGGTGCCCCCCTTCCCCTTACACCTCTACGATTAGGGGCAGGATGATCGGACGCTTGCGCGTCTTCTCGGTGAGAAAGCCCGAGAGATCCTTCCGGATCGCCTTCTTCAGCTCGCTCCAGTCGGTTACGTGGCGCTGGGAGGTCCGCTCGAGCGTCTTTGTGACCACTTTTATGGAGTCGTCGACGAGGCCGTTCTGGGACTGCTGGTCGACGAAGCCGCGGCTGATGACGTCCGGCGGGCCGAGGAGCTCGCCGCTCTTGGAGTTGATGCGGGCGACGACGATAAACATGCCCTCCTCGGAGAGCTGCTGCCGCTCGCGCATGATCGACTCGGAATTGTCCGCGACACTCCCGGCGTCCACGAGGAACATGCCCGAGGATACCGGCTCCAACCTCTTCGCCTCGCCGTCCTTGAACTCGACGGGTTCGCCGTTCTCCAGGATAAAGATGTTGTCCTCGGGTATCCCCATGGACATCGCCGTGTCCTTGTGGTGCTTCTGCATCCTGTACTCGCCGTGCACGGGGACCAGGTACTTGGGTTTCAGCAGAGAAAGCACGATCTTCTGCTCCTCTTGCGCCGCGTGGCCGGAGACGTGAACCCTGCTCAGGGGCGTGTACAAGACCTCGGCCCCCCGCTTCATCAAGCTGTTGATGGTGCGCGAGACGCCCCGCTCGTTCCCCGGGATGGGATGGGCGGAGACGATCACGACGTCGCCAGGACCCGCCTCGATGGTGCGGTGCTGCCCCGCCGCAATCCTGGAGAGCGCCGCCATCGGCTCGCCCTGAGAACCCGTCGTCAGGATCACGATGTCCGAGTCCGGGACCTTGTTTATGTCCCGCTGATCCACGTACATCGACTGCGGCAGGTCCATGTAGCCGAGCTCGCGCGCGATCTGCACGTTGCGGATCATGCTGCGCCCGGTCACCCCGACGAGCCTCCCGTGCGCCTTGGCAGCCTCGACTACCTGGTTGACGCGGTGGATGTGGCTCGCGAACGAGGCGACGATGATGCGCCCCTTCGCCCTCTCGAAGACCTGATTGAAGGTCTCGTTGACCACGCGCTCGGACGGCACGAAACCCGGGCGCTCGGAGTTTGTCGAGTCGCCGAAGTAGGCGAGGACGCCCTCCTGGCCCAGGCCCGCGTAGCGGTTGAGGTCCATCGGCTCGCCCTCTATGGGGGTAAGGTCGATCTTGTAGTCGCCGCTGAATACTATAAGCCCCGCGGCCGTGCGCAGGGCCACCGCAACCGCGTCCGGGATGGAGTGGTTGACGTTGATAAACTCCATGCCGAAGCCGCCAAGCTTCTGCCTGTCGCCGGCCTTGATCTCCCGGAGATCGCCCTTTTTAATGCCGTGCTCGGCGAGCTTCGGACGCACGAGCCCCAGGGTGAGCTTCGTCCCGTAGACGGGGACGTTGAACTCCCGCAAAAGGTACGGCAGCGCGCCCACGTGGTCCTCGTGACCGTGGGTGAGGATGATCCCCTTGAGCTCGTTCTTGTGCTCCCTCAGGTACGAAAAGTCCGGTAGGACCAGGTCGATCCCCGGCATCTCCTCGTCCGGGAAGGACATACCGGCGTCGATGAGAACGATCCCGCTCTCCTGACGCACGGCGGTCATGTTCTTACCGATCTCCCCTAATCCTCCTAGAGGAATTACCTGTAATGTCTTGCTATCCAATGTCGTTGCTTACCTCCTCGAAAAACCCCGGCCGGCCAGCGAGAAAAGGGCTGACCGGCCGGGATGATTACTTGTTCGTGTGTTTGTTTCTTTACGCTGCGAGGTGCCTGCCGAGGTCTAGCTCCTTCGGACCGACGGCGGAGAGGTACATGTCGCCCCTCTTCAGGTGCTTGCTGGCGAGGCGCTTCAAGTCATCAGCCGTAACGGCGTCTATCCTCGCCGAGATCTCCTCGGGCGTCAGAAGCTCGGAGCCGGTGATGAGGCTGCGTCCTATCCGGGTCATGCGCGCCGCGGTGCTCTCGAGCGCGAGGATCGTCGAGCTCTTGAGCTGCTCCTTGGTGCGGCGGAGCTCCTCCTCGGTGACGGGCTCTTCACGTACCCTGTCGAGCTGATCGGCGATGATGCCCACCGCTTCCTCGACGTTGCCGGTCGTGGAGCCGACGTACATCTTGACGGCGCCCGCGTCGGAGTAGCCCTGATGGTACGAGTACACGGCGTAGGCCAGGCCGCGCTTCTCGCGCACCTCCTGGAACAGCCGGCTCGACATCCCGCCGCCGAGCACGTTGTTGAGGGCGAGCATCGCGTAGCGATCTTCGCTGCTCGCGGGTATCCCCTGCGAGCCCATCGCGACGTGGTACTGCTCCGTCTCCTTGAACTTGTAGAAGAAGCGGCTCTCCGGCGGGGTAACCTGCGCCTTGCGCACGAAGGGCGTCCCCTCGGCAAGCTTGCCGCCGAGCTTCTCCTCGACCATCTTCTCGAAGGACTCGGACTCCAGCTTGCCCGCCCCGACGACGAACACGTTGGAGCCGTTGTAGGTGTTCCGGTGGAAGCCCTCGAGGGTCTCGTGGTCCACGCCGCGCACCGTCTCGGCGGAGCCGATGATCGGGCGTCCGAGCGGGTCGCCGTGGAAGACGAGGCCGGAGAGGTACTCGTCGGCGAGCTGGTCCGGCCGATCCTCGTACATCCGGATCTCCTCGACGATAACCTCGCGCTCGCGCTCGAGGTCGGCGAAGGTCGGGCGCGTGATCATGTCGCTCATGATGTCCAGCGCCCGCTCGAGGTG
>JADDPY010000093.1:0-6097 GCA_016781635.1 Rubrobacter sp. | reverse complement strand
GGTCGGGGGTGCCCTTGAAGAGCATGTGCTCCATGAGGTGGGTTATGCCGGCCACCTCGTCCCGCTCGTCGCGGGAGCCGGCCCGGATCCAGACACCAAGGGAGACGCTCGTCGCCTCCGACAGAGGCTCGGAGAAGACCCTGAGTCCCCCCGGAAGCTCGCGCCTCCTGACGTTGTTGTCCGCCACTAGTCCTCCAGCTTCTCTAGCGAGATGCGGTTCTGCTTGTCTATCTCGAGCACCCGCACCTTCACCCGGTCGCCCTCGGTGACGACGTCCTCGACCCGCTCGACCCGCCCCTTGCCCGGGGCGAGCCGGGAGATGTGCACGAGCCCGTCGCGGCCGGGGGTGAGCTCGACGAAGGCGCCGAAGTTCGTGGTCTTGACGACCTTGCCGTTGTAGATCTCGCCGGCCTCGACGTCCTTTGTCATCCCGTTGATGGCCTGGGCGGCCTCCTTGGTGACCGCGCCCTCGCCGGAAACGTAGACCGTCCCGTCGTCCTCGACGGAGATGTTTACCCCGAACTGGTCCTGCAGGGCGTTGATGGTCTTACCGCCCGGGCCGATGAGGAGCCCGATCTTGTCCGTCGGGATCTTCAAGACCTCGACCCTCGGCGCGAAGTCCGAGACCTCGGCCCGAGGCTCGGCGATGACCTCGCGCATGATGTCCAGAAGCTCCACGCGGCCCTTCTTGGCCTGCGCCAGCGCCTCCCTCAGAAGCTCGGCCGAAACGCCCGTGATCTTCATGTCCATCTGGAGCGCCGTGATCCCGTCGCGCGTCCCCGCGACCTTGAAGTCCATGTCGCCGTTGTGGTCCTCGAGACCCTGGATGTCCGTGAGGATGACGTAGTCGTCGCCCTCCTTCACAAGGCCCATCGCAACACCAGCAACGGGAGCCTTGATCGGCACGCCGCCCTGCATGAGCGACAGCGTCGAGCCGCAGACGCTGGCCATCGAAGAAGAGCCGTTCGACTCCAGGATGTCCGACACGATCCTCATGGCATACGGGAAGACGTCCTCGGCGGGGAGCACCGGAACGATGGCGCGCTCGGCGAGCGCACCGTGGCCGATCTCACGACGCCTGGGGGTCCCGACCCTGCCGGTCTCGCCGGTGGAGTAGGGCGGGAAGTTGTAGTGGTGCATGTAACGCTTGCCGGTGATCGGCTCTATCGTGTCGAGCCTCTGGGAGAGCCCGAGGTCCGCCAACGCAAGCTCCGACAGGGCCTGAGTCTCGCCGCGCGTGAACAGCGCCGAGCCGTGCACCCTGGGGATAAGCCCGACCTCCGCGGTCGTCGGGCGGATCTCGTCCATCGCCCGAAGGTCGGTCCTCTTGCGGTCCTCCACGTAGAGCTTGCGGAACGCCTCCTTCTGGAGGACGCTTAGGGCCGCGCGGATCTGCTCGGCCTCTTCCTCGTCGCGCCCCTCGATAAGCTCGGCCTTGAGATTCTCCATCGCCTCGCCACGAGCCTGACGGTCGGGGTTGACTATAGCGTCCTTGACCCTGTCGAGGTAACGCGTCCTCATGTCGTCGAGGAACCGGTTCTCGTCCGAGGCCTCGACGAACTCACGCTTGGGCTTGCCGTATTCGGCCGCGTAGCCCTCGATGGCCTCGGCGATTCCACGGATGGCCTCCTGGGCGACGAGCATCGCGTCGACCATGACCTCCTCGGGCACCTCGTTCGCGCCCGCCTCGACCATCGTAATGGCCTCCTTCGTCCCCGCCACCACGAGGTCGAGGTCGCTCTCGTCGATCTGCTCGTAGGTCGGGTTGAGGATAAAATCCCCGTCAAGCGAACGACCGACGCGCACAGCCCCTATCGGGCCGTCGAAAGGTATGTCCGAGAGCGAGAGCGCGGCCGAAGCCCCGACCATGCTGACCGTGTCGTACGGCGTCTCCTGATCCGCCGCGAAGACGGTCCCCACGACCTGAATCTCGTTGCGATAGCCCTTCGGGAACAGCGGCCTTATCGGCCTGTCCGTGAGCCTCGCGGTGAGGGTCGCCCTCTCCGAAGGCCTCCCCTCGCGCTTGATGAAGCCGCCCGGGATCTTGCCGGCCGCCGCCATCCGCTCCTCGATGTCCACGCTCAGGGGCAGAAAGTTAACCCCGGGCCTCGGAGAAGACGAACCCGTCGCCGTGGACAGCACCACGGTGTCACCGAGACGCGCCATGACGGAGCCCCCCGCCTGACGCGCCATCTTCCCGGTCTCGAGCACGATCGAGCGCTCACCTACCGGTATCTCTAAACGCATATTCTTTTCTCCTCTTGCTTCTTTAGAAAACTCAGATCCGCGGTAGCGCTACCCTAGCGGCGCAGACCGAGCCTGGAGATGATCGAACGGTAACGCTCGACATCCTTGCTTTGAAGGTACTTCAGAAGCCGGCGCCTCTTGCCGACGAGCTTCAAAAGCCCCCGCCTGGAATGGTAATCGTGCTTGTGGACGCGCAGGTGCTCCGTGAGGTGCCTGATGCGCGTGCTCAACACCGCAACCTGGACCTCGGGCGAACCAGTGTCACCCTCGCCTAGCGCGTACTCCGAAATTATCGCCTCTTTGTTCTCGACAACCGCCAACTTCTTCTTTCTCCTCTTTGATATCTTTTAGACTAAACCTGTTTCTTCTCACCCTGTATGCTACCACAAGGGCCGGGCGGTCCCGCTAAACCACCCCGATCACCCCCCGTGCCTCCTCGACGTCGCGACCTATCTGCGCCTTTAACTCGTCGATCCCGGAAAACCGCTTCTCCCCCCTGAGCTTCTCCAAAAAGCTCACGTCGACGACCTTCCCGTACAAATCGCCCTCGAACCCGATCAGATAAGCCTCGACGCGCCTCTCGCGCCTCTCGAACGTCGGCGCCTCCCCTACGTTCGTACACGCACCGTACTTCTCACCGTCCACCGTCACATGCCCGGCGTAAACCCCCGTACCCGGCACGACGACACGCGGGTCCTGAAAGACGTTCGCGGTAGGGAAGCCGATCTGACGCCCCCGCTCATCCCCGACGACGACCTCCCCACGCAGCGAGGGTGCCCGCCCGAGCAACCTCGCCGCCTCCCGCACCTCGCCCCCCGCGATCAACTCTCGTATCCGGGTGGAGCTGACGTCCTCGCCGACGGCAAGAATCGAGACGGCATAAGCCCGTCCGCCCACCTCACGCATGTGGCGCTCCAGGCTCTCGAAGTTTCCCGCCGCCCGGTATCCGTACCGGAAGTTCTCCCCCACGACCACCGCCGCAGCACCGAGACCACCGACGAGCACGTCGCGCACGAACTCCTCCGGGCTCTTCTTGGAGAGGGACTCGTCGAACAGGATCTCACGAACCTCGTCGGCCCCGTAGAGGAGCAGCAACTCTCGCTTGACCTCCGGGGTCGTCAACAGCTTGGGCCCCTTCCCCGGCCACAGGACCTCCCTCGGATGGGGATCAAAGGTCGCCGCGACCACCCGGGTCCCCCGAACGCGCCCCTCCTCGACCGCGCGCCGGATCACCGCCTGGTGCCCGAGATGCACCCCGTCGAAGTTCCCGAGCGCAACCACTACCCCGCGCACAACACGACCTCCGCCCGTGAGATCTCCCCGTCGTCTCGATAAACGGCCAGAAACTCGTCACCGCACTCCACCCGATAATGACCGTCAACACCAAAAGCGGCCATCTTCTGGCCATTACAAACGGCGAAGCGCTCCTCCGCGGATACCTCCACGCCAGATAAATGCCCTACCACGTCGCGTGAATGTATTATGCGGTTATGAAGGGGATCGGGGGCGAGGGTCTCGGGGACGGGTGCTCCTTCCACGGAGAGGTGGCCGACTTCGGTTCTGCGGAGGGCGGTTAGGTAGGCACCGGTTCCGAGTGAGGTAGCGAGGTCCGAGATCAGGGACCGCGCGTACGTGCCGCTGCCGCAGCGGATGTGGAAGGTCGCGGTTGCCTGACCTTCGTCGTAGGAGAGCAGGTCGAGGGCGTGGACGGTTACGAGCCGGGCCTCCCGCTCGACTTTTTCGCCCCGGCGGTGGGCTTTGTAGAGCCGTTCGCCGCCGACCTTTACGGCGGATGCCATCGGCGGAACTTGTAGGAGGTCCCCGGTGAAGGAGCGCGTGGCGGCGCGTAGCTCATCCTCCGTGGGGATCTGGGCGTCGGGCAGCGGCGTTATGGAGCCTTCGGCGTCCAGGGTATCGGAGACGGCGCCCAAGGCCGCCGTGGCGGCATAGGACTTGTCAAGGCCGGTGACGTAGCGGGAGAGGCGCGTCGCGCGGCCCAGGAGTAGGACGAGGAGGCCCGATGCGAGGGGGTCGAGGGTGCCGGTGTGCCCGATCTTGGTCCCCTTCGGCAGAAGACGCTTGACGCGGGCGACGGCCCGGGCACTCGTGATGCCGGTCGGTTTATCTAGCAGCAGGGCACCCGTGAGCGGCCCGGAGAGAGGCAGTTCACCCTCCTCCTGCCGACCGGCTGCGGCTATCTCGCGCCGCCGTTCTCCGAGCCCTCGCCTAGGTCCACGACGCCCTTCAAAGCGTCGAGAAGCTCCGCCTTGGCCTCGTCGGGCTTCTTGCCGCGGACGGTAAAGCCGGCGGCGAGCCGGTGGCCACCCCCGCCGAAGCGGCGCGCGACCTCGGAGACGTCCACGCTCTCGGAGCGCAGGCTGCCCTTCGTGCCTCCCTCAACCTCGCGCAGGTGCGCCACGACCTCGACCCCGGCCACGGTGCGCAGGCGATCTATGGATTCCTTCGAGTCGAGCTCCGAAGCCCCCGTGCGCTCGTAGTCGTCGTTATCGACCGTCGAGATGATGGCGTTGCCGTGGCGCTCGGCGTTCGCGAGGGATGCACCCACTATCTTGAGCTGCGGGACGGTCCCGGTGCGGTTGATGCGGTCGTCCACCTCGGCGGGCACGACGCCCGCCCGAAGGAGGTCGGCGACAAGCTCATGGGCGGCGGGCGAGACGTTGCGGAAGCGAAAGCCGCCCGTGTCCGTCGAGACACCGGTGTAGATAGCCGTCGCCGAGTCCTTTTCCAGGGGAACGCCGCATTCTTTGTAGAGGGAAGCGACAATCTGGGCGCTCGCCGCCGCCGTGCCGTCGACGAGGTTGTACTCGCCGTACAGCGGGTTATCCGCGTGGTGGTCGAGGTTCAGGCGAACCGGGACACCCTCGTAGTCGACCCCGACCCTGTCGGCGCGCGAGGTGTCGACCACGAGGAGGTCGTGGTCGGGCGGAAGCTCGGGCAGGGCCTCGCCGGGCACGAGCCATCGCAGGTAGTTCGGGACGGGCTCGCGGTGGCAGAACACGGCCTCAGCGCCCAGAGAGCGCATAAGGCGCACGAGAGCGGCCGAGGAGCCTATGGCGTCGCCGTCGGCACCCACGTGGGTGGTCACGGCGACCTTGTCGAGGCTCTTCAGGAGGTCGGCTATCTCGCGCGTGGTGTTATTGGTCCTTGTCTCCATCTTCTCCCGTCTTCCTTATGTCTCTGAGCGCCGCGTTTATCCGGTCGACGTTGTCCACGATCGGGTCCGGCTGGAAATGCAGGCGCGGCGTGCGCCTGATGCGCATTTGGCGTCCGACGGCGCTCTGAACGCGGCCGGCGGCGCTGTCCAGGCCAACCTGGGCCTCCGCGGCGTCCTCCCCGGCGAGCAGGCTGTAAAAGACCGTCGCGTTTCCGATGTCCGGGCTCACGCGGACCGCCGTAACCGTCACCAGGCCGTTTATGCGCGGGTCCGAGAGGGAGGAAAGCTCCTCCCCCACGATCTCCTTGAGCTGCGATTCTATTTTCCGCGTGCGTTCGCTCATAGCTTTACGAACTCCTCCCGCCACTGCAGAACGGCAAGCTCCTCGTAGTTGAGGAGCGAACGGCGTATCTCTTCTCGCTTCTCCTCCAGGGAGGATCGGTCTAACGCGGCGAAGGCGAACTCGACGGTCGCCCTCTGCCAGGTGTCCTGATAACCCGCCTCGATAACGGAGACGTTCTTGCGGCGGAGCCTGTCCTTGAGAGACCGGAGGGTCTGGCGCTTGTGCTTCAAGCTGGAGCTGAAGGGTAGCTCCAGCTCCAGCCTCACCGCGCAGAACAACTTAGTAAGGGCCCCTTACCTCGGGACCTCGACGATCTCGAAGAACTCGAGGAC
>JADDPY010000595.1:7896-10653 GCA_016781635.1 Rubrobacter sp. | reverse complement strand
AGAAAGTGCAAAAATATAGCATTACTATTACATTTAACTCGCCTAAAAAGTGCAAAACTATAGATATTATATTGCACTTATGATATGTGATTGCAAAGCCATGGAATTAATTTTGATTCCTGCAAAACCATTGCATTTTTGGAACGGGGGTGCTATAGTACAGAGGTGAAAATGAATTGACCGCTGGTCAAGCAAGTTACCAGTTTTGAGTTAAAAGAGACGGTCGCTCCCAGGTTCCTAGGCCTATGCGGGAGCGACCACCGAAGGGGGCTCTGCTCTGGCAAGCAGAAGCCATGTCATTGACGTAAATTAGTGTAGCACGAAATCGCGGCAACGCAATACAGCAATTCTAATTCTTACGTCAACTGAAGCCCTTCACACGAATAGAGAGTCCCGAGCTATGTGCCAGCATAGTCTCGGGCTTTCGGGTTAAAAAGAGAAAGCCGCTGATCAATTCAGCGGCGGGCGAGAACGGGCGCTAACTTGTGACGGCAAAGCAAGTATAGCATCCGAGCACCTAGCCCGCAACCTCTTTGGCGGCCCAAGGGCTCAGATTATGTCCACCATCTGTACGCAGTCGGAACCAGTCACCCAGCCTAGCCCCACGGCGATTACAACGCCCGCCCAGCGCTGGGCATCCTCGCAGCTCGACCGGCTCATTATTGAGGCCGAGCGTGCCAACAGTTCACGATCCACAGTGAGGCGCTGGAAGAAGCGCGCAATTGAGGCGGCATTCGTGCCGGCATTTGGGCGTGAGGTGCAGCATGGATGAGGCTGCACGCTTCCTCGACACGATCTACCAAGGGCAGCGCGGCTGGCGTGAGCTCTGCTACATCATCGGCGATCCTGATGACCGCGTGAATAGCACGTTTCACCAAGAGTGGTACGTGCTGGCTCAGCATGACAAAATGCTAGCCCGCATCGCCGAACTGCAAGCCCTTGGCTATAACGTGTATGTCGGAGCCTCCACCTATAGTAAGCGGCAACGGGCCAAAGAATATGCACTCCCCAGCCAAGCGATCGTCATTGATGACGCTCCGGCGGGGGAGTATTCGTTCACAGTGCAGACAGGCCCGAGCAGCCGGCACGCCTGGATTTTGACGCCACATCGGCTTGAGCCCAACGACCGCGAACGCATCGCACGCAATGCCGCGTATGCAACGGGCGGTGATACAGGCGGCTGGGATTGTACGCAACTCGTACGTGTACCCGGTGGCCTCAACACCAAAGCAAAGTATGGTGAACCTTACCGCGTGCATATCGTGCCTGGCAGCGGCAAGACCTACCACCTTGACGAGCTCGAAGCCCGCTGGCCAGCGGCGCCCGAACGCATCAATGCCGAAGCTATCACGCTAGACGACCCAGCCGTTGAACGTGAACTCGCCCGCGTCGACAAAATCATGCGGCGCATTCCGACGACCGCGCTTACTTATAAGCGATTAATGGGGCAGGTATTCTGCAAGAACCGTAACGGCGAGAAGAGTCGAACAGATACACGCTGGGCGCTCTCCTGCGACTTACGCAGCCGTTACCGCTTGCCTGATGCCGAAATAGCCGCGTTGCTGATTGCCCATGATTGGGGCACGCTTAACGACAAGGGCAGCGCCTGGCTGTACGCTGACATCGCACGCTGCATTGGCGCGGCTCACACGAAACACCCGGACGTCACACCTGAACCCACGCACGGCGGTCAAGCCATAACACCACGAGCGCTCCCTAGCGTTGCACGAGCAAGCCGGGCGCGTAAGGATCGACCACAACGCGTGACGCTTGACGACTATCGCACCTGGCTGCGTAGTCAAGCCATCGGCGGCACAACCGTGATGATGACGCGCAAAGAGATTGCAGCGGCACTTGGCATCAGTGTCGCTACGGTTGACCGCTTCGAGCGCATCCTCCGGGAATGCGGCGAAATTGAGCGTAAAACCCACCGCAAACGGGGCGGAACGTACAGCTATGTAGTGGTTTTTAGTGCTATCAACATCGCACAAGAGCCTGCGGCAACGGCGGAAACAACCGCAGATTTAGTGCTATCAGACGCGCACACACAAAACACCGAAATAGCGCATCAGGACGCGGTAAACGTCGAAATTGCCAAATCCCCTATAGAAGTAACACACCGCCCTGATAGTTCCTCCCTCGTTACCCGCCCGGTGGTGCGTGCGGCGCCCGAAACGATCGCCGATGCGATTAGCGCCGCGTGCGACGTCAAAGGCGCGGATAGCAAAGCCGCATGGCGCTATTTCAGCCGGACCTTCCCTCACTTAGTTGCGAAATTAGCGCCAAACTTCGTGATTGCCCGGGGCAAATTCATGGAACGGTACGAGTCGGAGCTAGCATTCCGCGAATGTTCACCCGATCATGCCGGCGCGCTTGATACCGTGCATCTCGGACAACTGCGTGCGAGCCGACGCCTGCAGCAGCCGACATTGCTCGATGTCACCGGTGTACGCGATATCGGAATTAATCTGCCTCACAACGGGGAACCATCGCGGGCGTGTGTTTCGTCCCTTCCACATGCGCATGGACAGTCGCATGTGGAAACGCAGCAGGTGCAAGCGGAAGCGCCAGCGTCAAGCGATGCACCGGCCGCACCAATTCGCATGATTCGCGATCCGCGCACGATCCGCGAGCGTGCTGAGTTAGTGCGGGCAATTCAACAGCTGAGCCCACAAAGCACGATGGATTATGCGCGGGCGTCGGTGTTTGACCTGCGATGCATGAAGCATGCGCTTGAAGCCCAAGGAGCACCAGCAT
>JADDPY010000595.1:0-7820 GCA_016781635.1 Rubrobacter sp. | reverse complement strand
TTCGAACAGCACCCAGGGCAGCGGGGCTATACGCGCCCTGCGACGCCTGACGAGCTCAAAGTCACGGGCTACCCACCGGGCACGCGGGTTTTTGTCGGACTGCTCGGCCCGAACACCCGTGCGCGGGCATTCATTCCACCTGCTGAAACGAGGGGCAACTAAGCATGAAGGGTATATCGTCATTCTGGGCCGCGGGTGGCAAGCGCAAACACACCCAAGCATGGGCTGAGCGGGATCAGGAACTGAGGCAGGAGCACTGGCAGGGTAGGATGCCCGCTGAGTTGATCGGCTTCGAGAAGTGGCGGAAGCTCCCCAAGCACCGACGTGACGCGATTGAGGCAGAGGCCTACCAGCGGGGCGCATAGGAGAAAAAAAAGATGTTAGCCAGCGACGCCGCGAAGAAGCCACGAACGAATAATCAAAAACCGTTACCTAAGATGCTGCCCGGTGCGGTCTGTGTGCAGTGGGAGCGCTGCGGCCGATCTGGCTGCAAATGCGCCCGGGGTGAGCGTCACGGGCCGTATTACTACCGCTTCTGGCGGGAAAATGGCCGACTGCGGCGCGCGTACATCAAGCCCGCCGACGTTGCGGCCGTTCGCGCTGCGTGTGCTCGGGAACGTGAAGTCAAGCAAACCCGGCGCATCCTGCACGCCCTGGAAATGAACGACTGGCGACAGTTGACGGCGCTGCTCCGAGAAAGGGAGATCGATGACTGAGGCACTTGTAAGCATTGATGTGGTGGATCGTGACGAGGTGGAAAGTCTCGCACGCGAGCTCGGTGCGGCGTACGCACGTCGCATCGCATTCTACCGCAACGAATACAAGATGGAGATCGCTGAGGCGCAGGAGCGGGCAGACATGCGCCACAACCCAGAATTTCGGCAGCGGGGGCTTACCGACCCACCTGATCAAGTCAATTACCTGGCGCTTGAGGATCTCGCCGATCAAGACCCAGCGCAGGCGTTAGCGGCATGGCAGCGGGTGAAAGCCGCAGCGCGTGACGACCTCCTGAGCGGCCACCGGGCAGCCCAGGCGATGGAAGTGGGCGGCATTACGAGCGCATGGCAGCGGGCGCAATTCTTTGCCATTCGCAGCGCGTTTCTGGAGGAGTGGCAGCCGGCCAACGGGGGCGAGCGCCTGCTGGTAGACATGCTCGCGCAAGCCTATGCGAGCTGGTTGGCTTGGTTGGAGCAACTCCAGGTGTACACCACGGCGGAAACCGAACGGCAGAAACACAAGATCAAGCAGGATGGCTATTACGAAACCCCTCGTGTTTCAACCATAGAAGCGATTGAGCAGGCCGCAGCCATGGCTGACCGCTTCAACCGGCTATTCCTGCGCACGCTGCGCCAACTACGCGATCTGCGGCGGTATACACCCGCCATGGTGATTAACAACCCGGCGCAGGTTAACATTGCCAATCAGCAGGTTAACACGACCGTCGATGGATAGCGTTCAAGACAGTTTGACAGTGGGAAGCATTGGCACGCGTACGCCGGTTGGTCATGCCGCAGCCGGAACGTGTGCGACAGAATGACTCCCTCAGCGTTACAGCCCGCAACGTACGCCATGCGGGGCGCTGGTCGAGTGGCGCGGGTGTGTTCCTTCCAATTCAGGGGCGAACTACACTTAATCTGCATTAGTTGTATAAAACAGATGTGCTAAACGCGCTTTATCACTATACATCACGGCGATTCAATAGCCTGAACGCATAAAAAACACCCCGTGATCAGTGTCGATCAAGGGGTGTTGGTTGTGGTGCGCTGGGTGTCGGCCCTAAGGTAGCGCCTTGGAGGGTGCAGATATAACAGCACCTGCTCATCGTGCTGCGCCAAGTGGGCAGTGCCTATGCTACCCACTTGGAACCGGTATGTCTGTTGGCTGTTGCCGTATAATTACGTGGAAGCTTTTAGGCACTGACCGTCCATATGTAGCGGTGTAATGATTAACTTGATGTTTTGAAACATGAAAAAGGCCGGTAAATTGATCCCGGCCTTTTAGGCTGAACTATCGAACAGTGTTGGATGCCCATACCGCGAGTTCGCCAGGGGTATAGGCAACTAAGTTACCGTCGCCCTGCATGACCAGTCGCTGCGTTCCTTTACCATACGTATGTGACGCCCAGATAGGACGATAGGCTGACGTGTAGATGACGATATTGCCATCACCTTGAACGGCTAGAAATGCTCCAGAATTGCCGCCTGTATTCGAGGCCCAGTAGGGCATGTATCCAGGCTCATAGAGGACTAAATTTCCGTCATCCTGCATGACAGCGAACCTTAGCTGATTACCGGAACGCAGGTACTCGTTCGGGTTGAGTACCTGTCCGGCTTGAATTTGGTCACCCCCCTTGTAAATGGGATAGGGGCCGGCTTGGCTGCTATGTGATGCCCAGATAGGGTTGTCGGCAGGGGTATAGGCAACTAAGTTACCGTCGCCCTGCATGACCAGTCGCTGCGTTCCTTTACCATACGTATGTGACGCCCAGATAGGACGATAGGCTGACGTGTAGATGACGATATTGCCATCACCTTGAACGGCTAGAAATGCTCCAGAATTGCCGCCTGTATTCGAGGCCCAGTAGGCGCGTCGGCCTGGGCCGTAGATTACAAGGTTTCCATCACCCTGCATCATTAGCACAAACCGGCCGTCGTCCGATAGTATGTATTGGTTGGCCTCCATTTGCTGGCCGGGGGTAAGGGTTGAACCACGATAGGTTGCGTTTCCGACTCCGCCGAATCCTCCACCAGACCCACTGTTAATATCCTTGAAGTGGATATACTTAGCATTACTTGCCGCCATATCTCGCTTGCGGTATGCGCCACTACCGCTGATGTTGTACTCCTCAACGGTGACCGTGTTGCCGTTTACCGCACTGACCCAAGCGATGTGTCCAAATTGACCAACATTCCAGGTATTATCCTTGGCATATGCCGTCCACCAGGCTACTGCACCGACTGCGGGCGTATCATTCACAGCGTACCCGTTGTTCTGTGCCCATACACCCCAGTTAGTGGCATGGCCTGCACGCGGCATCGTGAAGCCATTGCGGTCGTGGAGCGCCCACGCGACCCACGATGTGCAGTTACGACTGTAATAGCCCCAATTGTCAACATAGAAATCAATAGGCTTCGACCTCCACGGTTCCGGGTAGTTATCTCCTGATCCTGCGCTAACAGGTTGTGGGTTGGTCATCGCTCCCGCCAAAACCATCATCATCGCTAGAACAACCATACATCGCCAGGTACTTCCAACTGTTCGAGTTTTCAAGGTGCTCTCCTCGTAGGCTAAATCAACGCTCGACGTTTTGTAAACCCCGTCTCCGTGCGATAGGGGAGCGTTTGCATAACACAGGACTATTAGTCAACCATTGCTGCTACTCCTATCACGAGGTGAAATAAGCAATCGAGAGATGAATGTTCTTGTCATCGTCGATCTGTGATGCATCCCACAACACGAGGAGATTGAACACCGCCATCAAGAAACTGAGCGGGGCAAGCACCTGTGGCCAG
The DNA here is from genome assembly GCA_016781635.1 of Rubrobacter sp. GTDB lineage: Bacteria > Actinomycetota > Rubrobacteria > Rubrobacterales > Rubrobacteraceae > Rubrobacter_F. The sequence continues at coordinate 4,308 of JADDPY010000595.1, read as the reverse complement.
GTCCGGTGGCTGAAGTTTTTCGCCCGACAGGGGGTGGTCAGTACCACCATCTCGTCTGCGAAGTCCGCGATCAAGGGCTGGAAGACCGAGTCGTGGATGTTGACCGTGGCACACTCCTAGGCGACCACCAACCCGAACTGATTGACGAGGTAGGCCAGTTTGACGCCGACAATCCAACGATGGTTGGACAGACCTTTACGCCCAATGTGGCGATCTCTGCGACCTTCCCACCAGGGATGGATGAGCTCACTGCCGTAGGTGTTGGCGACCCCCAAGACCGTGGGAGCGGCCAGAAAGCGCAATGGCCAGGGATCTGAGCGCTGCTAGCGCGACGAATACCCGGCATCTCGTACTCGGAGAACACAATGCTCGTCGGCCAGCCGGTGGTACCAGCTATCTGTCTGATATGAGCATACTGCGGGATTGCAGTGCTGTGGTCATAGAAACCAGGACAAGAACTAGCGCAAGTTGTGTATGTTGGAATGTGTTTAGACCGATCCTAGCACCCCATAACCACGTGCTAACCGGTAGGACGTGGGAACAGATAAGAGAAGATCTGTAGGATTATCAATATAGCATCAGAGTCAATCAAAAAAAGGTTAAGATGCTTTTAGGCTGGCTGAGTGGGGCAGTTCTTCTCGCGCCGATCCTCGGCTCAAGATCTGTTGGCCGCTAGAGAATGCGCGGCCACACAGTCGGACTATCGTTGCGGGTTCCTCCGCGGTAGGCAGCTTCGTTGTCAAGGATGGCCTTTACGCTCGATGGACGCCAGCTACCACCGCCCTGTGGTGTCTGTGCAGCACTAGCGGCGAGTTCGCTAGCAATGGCTCGCATGGTAGCACCTGAAGAGCGTAGGCCAAAGATACGATGCACGATCGGTGCGGTGCTGGGCTCGACTTCGACGGCTTCGGTAGTCATGTTGCGGCGATAGCCGAAGGGTACACGGCCGCCCTTTTCACCATCGCGCCTACCGCGTGCATTGCGACCGCTGGTGGTGCGCTCGACGATGGTATCACGCTCCAATTGGGCGAGTCCAGCAAAGATGCCCAGCACGAAGCGGCCGGCTGGTGTTGTGGTATCTAGACTTTCCTTGCAGCTGACAACTTCCACCCCAGCCGCTGTTATGCGCTCGACTAAATCGAGGATGATGTTTGTTTTCCTGCCCAGCCGCTCGAGCGCTAGCACAATAATCGCATCCACTTGCCCAGCCTGTGCGGCGTCGAGCATGGCGGCTAGACCAGGGCGGCCGGTGGTGTCCTTCATGCCCGATATGCCTTCGTCGCGGTAGATGTGTTGTGCTTCCACCTGCCAACCCTTGACCATGGCCATCGCCCGACAGCGCTCTTCCTGCACAACGAGCCCGTAGCCGTCTTTGGCTTGCTCTTCGGTCGATACGCGAATGTAGATGGCTGCCCGTATGATGGTGTGTTGTGTGACATGCTGAGCGGCTGGTGTACGGGCCATGTATGCTCCTCCTGTAGGGTCTGTTCAACAACTTGTGAGTTGCTGTACAACTGACCATAACAAACGCCCCTGTCTTAGTTGACAGGGGCGCAACCGATGTTACGTGCTGGGCTCAGCGCGTATCACTGCCGGAGCTGCCCGATAATGTTTCTGGCTTGGTCGAGCAGCGGCTGGGCCTGCGTGCGGGTAAGGCGTTTCGACTTCTGGAAGGCTTCGACCTGGTAATCATTTAAATCAATCCTGCGCACCACGTATAGTGGTAGTATATTGTGCTATATCTAATGTTCACAAACAATTCTGTCTTCGTTTGCCGATTCCTTGTTGCCATATTCTAACGAGGAGGGTCTAATAGTTCAACTGCTAACGCGCATGCTCCCTGCCGGTTGTCGTTGTTCTCCTGCCAGTCATGTCGATGAAACAAGTGCCAACATGTGAAACGCTAAAGGAATACCAATGAGAATGCTACATCGTCGGTCGTATTACCCACTCCACCGGGGAGTACTTGCCCTTCTGTTCGGGCTCGCCATGTTGATTGGACAAGCCAATACTGCGTCCGCTGCTGCCGGAACGAACACTCTTTTCGCGCATGAGCGGCTGCAGCCAGGTCAGTTCTTGGCCTCGGCCAACGGCCAATTCCGAGTGCACATGCAGGAAGACGGCAATCTTGTGCTATACCAGAACGGGGTTGCTCTGTGGTCGAGCCAGACCCATGGAAGGTCAGGTGCGTGGCTTGGTAATCAGGGGGATGGCAATCTCGTCCTATATCATAACGGGGTTGCCATATGGAACTCAGGTACCCCTGGACATGGCCCCAGTAATCTGATCGTGCAGGATGATGGCAATCTCGTCCTTTACAAGGCTGGCAATGTGCCCACGTGGGCAAGCGGAACACAGCGGCCGCCCTCGAACGTAGGAACGAACACTCTTTTCGCGCATGAGCGGCTGCAGCCAGGTCAGTTCTTGGCCTCGGCCAACGGCCAATTCCGAGTGCACATGCAGGAAGACGGCAATCTTGTGCTATACCAGAACGGGGTTGCTCTGTGGTCGAGCCAGACCCATGGAAGGTCAGGTGCGTGGCTTGGTAATCAGGGGGATGGCAATCTCGTCCTATATCATAACGGGGTTGCCATATGGAACTCAGGTACCCCTGGACATGGCCCCAGTAATCTGATCGTGCAGGATGATGGCAATCTCGTCCTTTACAAGGCTGGCAATGTGCCCACGTGGGCGAGCCGTAACGACTCGAGCAACGACTCGAGCATCGTAGGCAATATATTTGCCGACTCCTCGAACGTTCCCTGTGCTGCAGGCACACGTGATGTGGGTATCATGGATGGATATCGTAGTGGCACGCTTACCAAAATCCGTCTGTGCGCATTGCCGAATTTGAGCAGTACGAGTGAAGAGAGCAGACCCGGTTCGGCATACTATATTCAGGGAGCGAACGGTAACGCTTTAGTCAACTCGCGCGTATCTGGCGCAGTTTTCGCCATGATCAACTCAGCCAAGCGTGCAGGAATCAACATCAGCGCAACAAGCACATTTCGTACGATGGCCCATCAACAAGCGCTCTGTAACGGCAATCACTTGTGTAGGAATGGTAATTACACATATGTTGCAAGACCCGGAACTTCAAATCACCAAATGGGTATAGCGATCGACTTTGCCGGTACGAACGTGAAAGGGGGAACCTCATGTACCTCCCGAGCAACCGACCCAGGCAGTCCTGTCTGGAAATGGCTCTCCGATAACGCGGCACGGTTTGGGTATAGGCAGTATGCGGCAGAGTCCTGGCATTGGGATCCGCTAAGTGGCCCGACGAGGTGCTAGTAAGGACACTAGGATAAACCGGAGCTTATGGCAGTGCTGCACGTTAAGCTAGAACGTTCTGGGACATACCATTCGTTGTGGTCGATATGAACTGTAGTATTGTAGGCAGGGAGTAGCCTGGGAAGTAGTCACTATCGCATGGCTTACCTATCCTGACTGTTTTGAGGGTCATTTTTCGGCCAAATCGACGGAGTCGAGCTAGGATGCGAGCTAAACGGTTCGCCGTTCAGGAACAGTACTAGCATGGCGGTACAACTGGCACCGTTCGCCAGTTGTATCCTTGAAGCGCGGTGCTGCTCGTCGTACTGAGCGCACAGTCTGCTTACTGACGGGCTTTTTCCTGACAATAGTTGTCGCCGACTTTGGCGCTGCAGTAGAACGAGCCAGGGCGGCGGCTCGGCTTCATCGGGCGTTGATGGACAGGACACACCGGCGTGCTACCGGTGGCATGCGGTGCGGCCGTGGTTGGGGTGATGCCAGCGTGCTCCAGCAGCTTGATCGACTTCACCAGGTCGTTGACGGTGGAAGAAGAGATAATGAGATCGCCGGCAAAGCCATGCGCCTGAACATGGGCCTTGAAGCTGTACTTCATCTCGCCGGCTGGCAGGTCGTCTGTCATCGTAGTCCTCGTACTAAGGTGATTCGGGACGAATGAGCTCTTATATGTGGGCAAGCGAGTAGGTATACTCTTGGTGTCTTTCTCATACTAGACCGTGACTGAGTTGACCAAGGGGGGTAGGCTCAGTCACGGTCTAGTTTTGCGTCCTACGCTCCAAAATCCGTGTAATGCATCCACAGGTGAATCAATCCCAGCACCACGAGCACCAGGCAAAAGAGCAGCATGACGACCTCCTAGAAGAGATCGTCACAGGCGGCCACCGCAGCGGCGTACTGCTTGTCAGTCATGCGGGGCCTGGCAGGCGTCAAGGCGAGCTCAGCAGCCCGCTGAATGAGCTTGTACGCGGCAAAATGCCAGCAGGGGCGGCCGTTCTGTCCAGCCTTGCAGCTACAGCC
>JADDPY010000213.1 GCA_016781635.1 Rubrobacter sp. | reverse complement strand
CGTCGCGAGTACCGCGGCCTCCTTGATGGTTTCGTCCCAGGGGTGGGACTCCTTGATCGTTTCCAGCCTTAGGTCGTACAGACCGGGGGACGCGGGTGGGAACGGAGGCAAGTCCAGCCCCATCTCTTCTAACTTCCGATGGGCGATCTCGTTGTGCTCCCGGTAGGCGGCCAAGTACGCCGTGGTGTGGAAAGCGCAGAACGCCTCCTCGGCCCGCCTCAGTTTCTCCTCCTCCGGCATATCTGCGTCTCTTAGGTCCTCGTAGATGCCGTCGCAGTACTCCAGGACCCCCACGTAGTCCTCCCGATGGTCCAGTATGAGTCTGTTCAAGGGTTTCTCGAAGGTGAGGATGTTGCGGTCTTCCTTGGCAAGCAAGAACGTCGACAAGGCTCGCGCCATCCGGCCGTTGCCGTCACAGAAGGGGTGGATGCGGACGAACCTGTAGTGGAACCGGCCGGCCGCGTGCATTCCGTCCTCATCCAGCCGGCCCTGCTCCACGGCGTCCGCCAACGCCGTGAGGTCCGCCTCCACCCGCCAAGCCGGACTCAGGTGCTTGGTCAGGTACTCGACCCCTGCGGCCTCTACCTCGTCGGTAGCGTCCCTGAAGCGTCCCGGCTTCAGCGGGCGTTTCGGCGTTTCGGGCACCCCCGTCATAAGCATCCCGTGCAAACCCAAAACCAAGCCCGGCCGCAGGGAGCGCCCCTGCTCCACGCAGGCGGCAACGGCCCTCTCCACCTCGGCCAGGTTGGCGATCTCTACGGGGTAACGATCGGGCTCCAAACCGCTAGGCCGAATCCCGCAGCACTACCCTCCGAACTTCTTCGAGGGTCACGCGCGGATCCTCGATGGCGAGGCTGGCGTAAACCGACTGGATGAGGTTCTCGAGCCTCCGAGCCTCGGCATCGGACTCGACGGCCCTGCGCGCCTCTTCTTCCAGATCCGGCTCGCCGGGCAGCACCTCGGCGATGGCCTCGGCGATCTCTTCCAAGGTCATCCTTTCGGTGTCTAGCGCTATCTTGTCGGCGAGCGAAGGGCTGTATTCGAGCACGTCGTCGTGGCTCAGGTTGTGCCAGACGGGCAGGATGAGCTTCTTGCGTCCCGCGATCTCCCTGGCCGTCAACCCGTCCAGTTCGTGCTGCGGCCAAGCCTTGGCGAAGAAGTGCGGGGAAAGCACGACAACGCCGTAGGCGGACCTCGCTATGCCCCTGTCGATGGACCGCCGCAGGCTGTCGCCGACCTTCAGCACGAAATCGTCGTACCAGACCCGAAAGCCCCTATCCTTGAGCAATTTGGCCAAGGGCTCCACGAAGTCCTCTTTGTCCTGGCTAGCGTGCGAGATAAAGATGTCGTACTCGTCGCCATCCCGGCCGGTCTCGTAGTCCGGGAACTCCGCCGACAACCTGTCCTGCAAGGTTTGCATGCGGAGGCGGGTTCCGACCTCCCGCGTGAGGGCCCGCTCGTGCTTCAACTCCTCCGTCCGTCGCCTCTTCTCTTGCTTCTCCGCTTCCTTCTGCAGGCGCTGCTGAGCGAGGTGTAGTTCCTTGGTCTTGCTCGCTATCCTGCTCTGCAAGTCCGAGGCGTTCTTCTGGATTTTCGCCAGTTCTTGGCGTAGCCGGTTGGCCCTGTTCTCCTTCGCTCGCAGGCTCGACGGCGAAGTGCTTTTGGTAACGCTCCGCTGGACCTGGTTTAGGTCGCGGTTCTTTCTGGCTTCTTTGTCCCGCTCCGCGGCGAGTCTCTTGCTCAAGGACGAGATGTCGGCCGTGAGTCTTGCGACTTTGTTCTGGTACATGGACGCCGGCATGAAACAGCCTCGCTTCGGGTCTGCAACGTGTGTGATGCTCTCACGCCCAAGAATACCCCAACCCGCATACCGCGTGCGCTTATGGCCTGCTCACCTCGGCTGATTTTTGACCGCAACAAGAAGCGATTTTGGAGTAAAGGGAGGCCACGGCGCGCCGTCATCGACGGTCCAAATCGTTGGCTCCTCTAACATCGGCGAATCACGATTATCCAAAGTTCGGTCTTTCCGTATGTGGAAATCCGATGACGTTACGGGTTTCGCCGGTTTTCGGTCCGCCACGCTTGCACGCCGTTCGTCGTCGTCGGTGCGTCCCTTTTGGCCGCCCGCTAGTATCCGTCCTCGGGCAGCCGGTCCCACCCGGCGAACCGCAGGTACCCTTGGAGGCCCTCGTCGGTCCCAAAGGTGAGCGTGATCGCGTACGCCCCGCGCTCCTTCCGGCCGCCGATGCTCGGGCCGATGCTCAGGATAGAGAACTCCTCCTGGAGGCGCAGCGCCTCGTCTATGTGGGGTTGGAGCCTGTTGGCGAGGCCCCGTACACGCGGACCATGCGGTACTTCCTCAAGACCTCGACTTCCGTCACCTCGGCCGGGCGGACGCCCTCGCTCAGCCGTAGACGTCGTTCGGCTTCCCGGCGCTCGGACTCCCGTTTCGCTTCCGCCTTTGCCGATACGATCTCGCGGTCAAGGTCTAGCGCTTCACGGACGAAGGCGCGCCTGGCCGCGCTGCCCTCTTTGAGGCGGTTGATCCTCCTCC
>JADDPY010000421.1 GCA_016781635.1 Rubrobacter sp. | reverse complement strand
CTCTCCCGAGCAAGCCGATCGCTGGACCTGGCTGGTCCTTGCGGTCTACACGCAGCTGAGGCTGGTCCGCCCCTGGGTCCGCGACAAGCGGCTGCCCTGGGAGCGATGTCTGGTATCGAATAAGATCACCCCGTATCGGGCTCGCCGGGCATTCTCGTCCATCCTGTCGGTGCTGAGCACCCCGGCGAGTGGCCCGAAACCTTGTGGGCGCTCTCCTGGACGCCCGAAGGGAGGCCGTTCGGGTCCAGCGGTCCTCCAGCCTGTGCTCAAGAAGACCGCATAAACCCACCAGGATCAACACCGAATCCAATCCGCGGCTGTATCGACCATCATCCGCTTGCCCCACTGCGCTTATATCACAAGTCTAGGGCATGGCGTTCATGCCTGCACCTTATGAAGCAGCGGCCTCTCTCGGCCACCGCGCCGAAGGGTTTGAGACAAAGAAACAGGAGGGGCGGACTTGAGCCGACCCCTCCCATCATTCCAGGTCCGATCCGCGCCTACGGTCCGGTGTACTGGAATATCCACAGCCCGGAGTCACGGTCGCTCGCGAGCACGTACTTCTGTCCGTTCGGGTGCTTGTGCACCTCGACACCCCAGAAGTTGTTACCGTTCGCGTCGATGTAGTGACCGACCTCCTCGATGCCGTCAGCAGCACTGTACTTCGCGACCCGGAAGCCACCCGCGTAGTACGAGAAGTAGGCGAGGTCACGGTCAGGATCAGTGGCTACCTCGTGAACTGAGAGGTCGCCGAAGCCCTTCGCGTACGCCGGATCCTGCGCCTCGGGGATCGCGTAGGTGCCCAGATCCGCTAGCGTGTCACGATCATAGAGATGGACGTATCCCCAGCCGTCGTACACGCCTGCGAGCTTGACGCTCGCCCCAGCAGTCCCGACCGGTGGAGCAGAGGTGCCACTCCCGTCCGAGTTGCAGGTGTACGTGTTAGGATCGAAGGCTCCCAGGATCCGGAAGCCGTCCGAGCGACCGACGAACACGAACGGGATGTCTCCGTCGGCGAGCATCGTGAGGAGCGTGTCGCAGCCGTCGTCGCCCGTTCGGTTGAAGACGATCCCGCCCGCGTAGCCCGCCGCCGACACGTTCTCCACCTTCTCGGTGAAGCTGCACACTCCACGCTCGACGACCGCCACTGTGTCGGGTGACGGAGCCGAAGGCAGGTACTCCCCGTCGCACGCGCCGCCTACGAATAGCGTGGGGCCGGCTAGCTCGTCCAGATCCGGTCCGATCTGCGGCACCCCCGTCCCTTGCGTGCCTTGGAACTCATAGCCGGACAGGTCGCCCGAAGTGATCGTGGAGACCGCCCGATAAGGGGCGAAGTCCTCGTCCGTGGCGATGAACATAGAGTTGTCCCGGGTGAACTCCGCCTGGTGGCCGTTCCCCTCAGGCGTGATCTTCTGGCCGCGCTCGAGCCGCTCGGGGTCCAATGCGTCGTACTCCGTGTCTCCGAGGAAGCGCGGACGGGCAGGATCGTTCACGTTGAGGAGCACGTAGCCCCCGTCCCAGTAAGAGACGAGCATGACGTAGTTCCTGCCGATCTTCTTCACCACGACGTCATGATGGAAGGAGTCGGTGAGCTTGAGATCAGGCTGCGCGACGTCGTAGTCGTTCAGGTCCGTCTCGCTGATAAGGACGGGCCTGCGCGGGTCGGTGATATCTGCGATGTCGACATCACCACCTTCCTCGTTGTCGACAAAGACCGCGTACGCCTTCGAGCCCGCGGTCCATGCGAACGCGCTGTGCGACTGGTGTGCCCTGGACGACGTCGTGCCATCGGCGTTCGTAAAATCACCCCAGCCGTCGGTGAGGGTCTTCGGCAGCTTCGGGTTCGTCACGTCGACAAGCGAGATGCCGCCTGCGGCGTTGACGTTCGTGCCGCAGATCTCGTTGTTGTGCACGAGCAGGTCGCCCTTAAACGATGCCGTGCTCACGGGCATGACCTGGACTCCCTCGCCCACGTACGTGTCCTCTTTGGCGCGGATAAAGGCTACCTGCTTCGGCTGGCTCGGGTTCGAGATGTCGACGACGTACACCCCGCCGTTCTGACAGTTGGGCTCGTAGAACGCGCCGAGGTAGGCGTAGTTGCCGCGTGCCGCGACGTCCGAGATCCTGCCCTCTGCGGTCGTTTTGAGTGAGAGTTGCCCCACGAGGCTGACGTTCTTCTGTGACCCGGGCAGGTGTCCTTCATGCCCCCCATGCTGGTCGTGTACGTGCGTGTCATCCGCGCTGTTCATGACGCCGTCGTCCAGCGGCTCGTCGTGAGCAGCGGCCGGTGCACTCAGCGTCATCATCGCCAAGGCTACCAGCACGGTAAGAAACGACAGGATGCTTCTTCGCATGAGACTCTTCCCTTTTCCGTCCAGCTACTTTCTCGTGCGGGGCGGACGGCCCCCGCTTCGCAAGGCGATGAGACTAATCACAGTAAGGGGTGTTCCCAATCTGTCCTTCCGCGACCGCGATTCCACTGCACTCCTGGCCTGCACCGGGCGTACCCTCGTGCGAGGCGAAGGCGGGGGACATGGTCACTAGTGCGGTAAGTCCGGCCAGCAGTA
>JADDPY010000383.1 GCA_016781635.1 Rubrobacter sp. | reverse complement strand
GTGGGTGCCGAACCCCCCGACGTCCTGCGGAAGGCCGTCGAAGATCACGCCCGTCGCCGAGACGTCCTCCACGCCGTACTGCGGCGTCTCCTGCGCGAACGCCGGCACCGCCGTCGTCAGCAAGACCGTCAGCATCCCCAACAGGACCACCAATCGCTTCGCCATGCCCATCGCCTCCCTGTTCCCCGATCTCGCGCCCTCACCGAGCGTCCTTGAACTCACTATGCAGGGGCCGCATAACGTTCTGGTTACGAAACGGGCTCTTTTCTGGTAACGATTGTGACAATAGTCCGATCGGACGATGCGTCTCTTACCTTCGGTCAGCCAGATCATCCTGGCGCACGATGCGCACTCCCTTACGGAACCCGCGAGCCGCGTGACTAGCGGGGTTTCGCAGCAACCTCGCGGCGTTTCTTGACCTTGGCCGTAAACGGGGTCCTGTCCCCGCCCGTGTTTCGGGACCGTGGGAAGGAGGACGTTGAACGCAGAGATGAAGGGCGGGTTGCGGTGATACGGGTCCCCGGAGGCTGCCTGTTCAGGGTATTGATCAGCGTGGTCCTGAGCGTAGGCTTGACCGCCCTCGTCAACCTCGTCCTGCTCGTATTCTGACTCGAGGAATGCGGGAGCGGGTTTGGGGGTAAGCAGTAGCTAATTGGACTACGAGTAGCGAGAAGCGCTCGGAAGGAGAAAACCGGTGGAAAGAGATGTAGGAGGCACATCCGGGCGATACGGTCGCACGGGCGAGGCGACAGAGCAGGCGAAGCAGCAGGGACAGCAGTTTGCCAGTCAGGCCCGCCAGCAGGCGAACAGGCTCGCCAACCAGGGCGGCGAGCAGGTCAAGGGCCAGCTCGCCAACCAGAAGCACCAGGCCTCCCAGAGGTTAGCGCCCGTGCAGACGGCGCTCAGAGAGACCGCCCACCAGCTGCGCAAGCAGGGCCAGAATAGCGCCCAGTACGTCGACAGGGCCACGGACCAGGTCGAGCGGTTCTCCGACTACCTGCGCGAGACGGACGTCGACGAGATCATCGGCGAGGTCAGGGGCATCGCCCGGCGCCGGCCGGCCCTCTTTCTCGGTGGAGCGGCCACCCTGGGTTTCCTCGCGACCCGGTTCCTCAAGAGCTCTTCTCAGGAACAACAGGACTCCGTGGGAGAGCGCTACGAGACGAGCGGCGCCGCGCTCAGCGGGACGGAGGTCTCTTACGGGGCTCGGGAGCCTGCCGCGACCCTTCCCCCGGGCGGATTCGAGGGGGAGTACCAGACGTACGGACGGTCTTTGGGCGAGAGGGAGCGCGTGGATCCTCTCGAGGGGCCATCCGCGTCCCCCCGGGGATATTAGGAGGGGCTGATGCAGGGTAGGGACGATCGCTCGATCGGGGAGCTCTTCGCGGAACTGGCGCAAGAGAGCGCCACGCTGGTGCGCCACGAGGTGACGCTCGCCAAGGCGGAGATGACCGAGAAGGCGTCGCGGGCCGGCAAGCACGTCGGCGTTCTGGCCGCGGGCGGCGCCGTGGCTTACGCGGGGCTACTGGCGATCCTCGCCGGGGTAATCATCCTGCTCAACGCGGTTATGCCCCTGTGGCTCGCGGCCGTTTTGGTCGGGATCGTGGCGGCCGTTGCAGGCTATCTCCTTGTGAGGAGGGGCCTCGACGCGCTCAAGCGAGAGGACTTTGCGCCTCGGCAAACTATGGAGACACTCAAGGAGGATGGGCAATGGGCGAAAGATCAGACGAGGTAGGGCGCGATCCCTTGGATAAGCGAGACCCGCTTGGCGAGGGTCGCGATCCCCTGGCCGGGGAGCCGGGGTTCGACCCCGCCACGGACGCCTTCCGGCCGGACGCGGTAGACCCCGCTCGCTTTGGCGACGACGAGGTGGAGGTGACCCGGGTCGAGATCGAGCGCACACGGGCCGACATGAGCGAGACGGCGAACGCCATCCAACGAAGGCTCTCCCCGGAGAACCTGAAGGAGCAGGCCAAGGACAGGGTCCGCGAGGCCACCGTGAGCGCGGCCCAGGAGGCCGGGTCCGGCATCACGGACACCATCAGAGAGAACCCCGTGCCGTGGGCCCTGACCGGGATAGGGCTCGGCTGGTTGTTGATGAACGTCAGGAGACAAAGGGAGCAGCGTCCGCGCCTCCGACGCAGGCCGTACTACGACTACCCCTCCGCGTACGACGCACCCTATGATTACCCGCCCCGCTACTACGATGAGCGGGAACCGAGCGGCCCCTCGGCGGGCCAGGAGACCCTGAACCGGACCCGTGACAGGGTAGAGGAAACCGCGGGTCATGCCCGAGACAGGGTGGAGCAATCCGCCGCTCAGGTCCGGGACAAGACGGGCGAGATCGCCGATCGGACGCAGGACCAGGCGGGCCGACTGGCCGAGCGGGCCCAGCACCAGGCCAGGCGGGCCGGCGGCGGGCTGCAGCGGATGCTGCGGGAGAACCCCCTGACCACGGGAGCCCTGGCCCTCGGGCTCGGCGCGGCCGTAGGGCTCGCCGTACCCGAGACCCGCAAGGAGAACGAGGTGATGGGCGAGGCCCGCGACACCGTCGTGGAGAAGGCCCAGGAGAAGGCCC
>JADDPY010000158.1 GCA_016781635.1 Rubrobacter sp. | reverse complement strand
ATAAAGTGATTTTGGGACTCCATGAGCTCTTCCCGCACCTGGACTATCTTGTCCTGAAGGAGCTTACACCCAGTCAACGATCCCGGCTCAGCGAGGCAGTAAACGAGGGTAAACAACCACAGGAGGCACTTTCCCGTCATGAAACCGTGAGCTACATCCTGCGGGTGGTCTTCGATGTCGACCCGGCTCGTATCCATACGATGGCTAGCCTTGTCGCCTGGCTCGACCACTACCATACGGCTTTGGAGCCCATGCCTGAGGCGATTCGGGACGTTCTGGTGACGCAGCTCAAGCAGGTGCCGGCGGTGGCGAGATTGCCTCTGTCCGAGCTCCTGGTGGATCGCGTTAGCTACGAACGCTTTATCCAGACATCCTTCGCGACGTCACTTCAACCTCAAACGAAAGAAACAGCCAGCCCGTATCTGAACGCGAGAAGCTTGGCGTTTGCTTCCGATCCTGCCCTCCAAGCGCTTGTCCCCGCCCTGCTTCGAAGTGGCACGTTACAAGGGCTACAGGTCGAAGACACGGCGGGGCTTCCCGCTTGGGCTCAGCTCGCAGCGGTTGTCGAGGCCGAAGATGTGCGCCTGCGTCGGTTTGCCGAAGGTCTCGACGCACTTGGTAGACGGCTGGGTAGCGGAGAATTACGGTGGGACGAGTGGCAGGCGATCGCTTGGGAGTGGGCCCAGCTGACGCTCTGGCGGTACGATCTGGAGCTTCACCACCCCGTCGATCAGCTGGATCTCTTTAGGCGTGTCCAGGATACGCTGGACGACGAGTTCTACCGCTGGCTTCTGAAACAGTACACGTTGCTCGGGGGGCGCTCGTTGCCGGTTCCACATCACCTCCACCATGTCCTCCCGTATCTTGCCTTCCAGAGACAAGACCCGAGCGAGCGTCTCGCGCTATTGGTACTTGATGGCATGGCGACGGCCGACTGGCTGATGATCAAGGAGGCGTGGGCGCTGCGACACCCTGACTGGCGTTTCCAGGAGCAGCTCGTGCTGGCGCAGGTGCCGAGTATTACAGCGATCTCTCGCCAATCGCTCGTTAGCGGGCTGCGGCCCAACCAATTTTCACAGACACTAGCAGATAACCGCCACGAAGCGAACCATTGGCGTTCCTTCTGGAACGAGCAGCAGCAACCGGCTGACTCCGTTGCCTACGCGTACCTGCCGGCGACGGTTGATGCGGTCTTCCCCCATGAGATCGATAGCAGCCGCATCAGGAATTTGTGCCTGGTTACCACCGTGATTGACACTATGGTACATGACGCCAGCCAGGGAACAGCCGACGTTCTCGCATCGCTACGAACGTGGTTGTATCAAAGAGGGGCCGAAGGACAGCGTTCGATATGGCTAGAGGGACTCATCGAACGCTTGTTGGAGCGCCAGTATCGGGTAACGATTGCAAGCGACCATGGGCATGTTGCAGCGATCGGCATGGGCACGCCACAGGAAGGGGTGCTCGTCCAGACGCGCAGCAAGCGTGCTCGCATCTATTCCAGCGCTGACGCAGCTCGGTCGAGTCGCGAGCGATATCCGGATACACTCCTGTGGTCCAATGACGGGCTGCTTCCCAACGATGTTCATGTGCTCATGCCGCGTGGTCGGGCGGCATTTGCCCAGGCTGGGGTGGAGATTGTGAGTCATGGTGGCGTTACAATTGAGGAAATGGTTGTACCGCTCATTACGCTTTCAAAGAGCTAGGGTCATGGATAAGAACATCGGATTCCGCCGCAACATCTTGCTTGCATGGCTTGACGCCGCTGCCGCCTTCTCGTCGGAGACGAGCGATCCGGCTGAGCTGCGGAGCAGGCTGGAGCCGGTCGTTGAACAACAGATTCAGAGCAAAGAGAACCGCCGTATGGCGATTGATATCCTGCTCAATATTTGGTTACGGACGGGGGAGGAGTATCCCCACTTACGCAACAAAGCCGTTCAGCTCTTTGCACAATCAGAGGTTCCAGAGGATCGGGTCTGGTTGCATTATGGCCTGACAATGCTCCGCTACGACTTCTTCCGCCGTGGTGTTGCGACGATTGGTCAGATGAGTAGATACGCGGATGAGATCACCACAAAAGAACTCAAGAAGCGCATGTTTGCCGAGCTTGGGCAGGTAGGTGCATTGAATAATGCCGTCGAGCGGATCGTCTTCTCGCTCCGTGATTGGAACCTTCTGCGCGACTCGGGTACGCGCTATGCCTATATTCCATGCCGCCAGCAGCTCCATGCCAGCAGTCAAGCCCTTGAACCATGGTTACTAGCAGCCGCACTCACAGCACACGCTGCGGAGGAACTTCCCTTTGGCGACCTGCTCCGGCTCCCCGAACTGTTTCCGTTCCGCTTCACGATCACAGTTGACGAGCTCCGAAAAGTACCAGGATTTGAGATTCATCGTCAAGGCCTTGGGTGGGACATGGTTCGTGTTAGCTTTCCGTCAGCCACACCTTAGCAATACAATTAGCAACTTCAGCATTGCGTTGGAGCATCGCCGATGAACAAAGTTGACTACAGTGAC
>JADDPY010000343.1 GCA_016781635.1 Rubrobacter sp. | reverse complement strand
TGCGGGTGAGAGCCTGGTCAAACCTGGGGTCAACGCATGATTCCGGGAGGATTGTACGGTAGTTGGCCCCGGCGGCGTTCGAGGCCGACGGGCATAAACCGGGCGGTAGGCAGCACCGGGCGTTGGCTCGCTACTCGGAGAGTATGAAAACTCCGACCCCCAGAGCCATTCGGTTCGAACCGGCCCGTCGAGCGGCGTAGGCGCTTCTGGCCTACTCGCCGGCTGCCGATGCTTCCCGTACCGCGGATCGCTCCTACCCTCCCGACGACGGCTTGTCCCCTTCTTCACTATCGTGGACGGTTCGTACCCGCAACGACGTCCCTTTGCCCGATGGAGGGCGCTCCGGGGTACCGCGGTGCCGTGTCCCAGATGCTTTGGGACAAGAGATAGGGCAACGGTCCTACGAGGGCGGGAGTTGCGTGCCGTAGGCTGCGCATTAGGTAGTGAGGACGAGAACGCCACAGGTCAGTGGAAGGAGTACGCAATGTGACTGTCGAGTCAATGGCCAAAGTCGGCCTTGGGAATCGGAGCCTGTCAGGACGTTCGTCAGTTGGGCAGTAGGGCAATCTGTGCCGGTTAAGTAACACCGTCGAGTGAAGGAGTAACCGAGAATGTCGTCAGTGAACTTGATCCGTTGGGGTGGGCTGGCGGCCGTGCTGGCCGGCCTGATGTACATAGCGCACGCAGCCGGAGACCTACTCGTCCCGGGACCGCTGGACGGTGATGTGTTTGGCGATTACGTTTTGGAGATGCTCTGGGGCGGCGCGTTTGCCCTGCTGCTGCTTACGCTTGTATCGTTGCGTGCCGTTCATGGGACAAGATACAAGCGCCTGGGAACGCTCGGGTTCTTTGTAGCCTTCGTCGGATATTCGGTCATGTTTGCGAAGTCGTTTGCCATCGTAGCAACCGCTATTGTCTTCGACTTCCAGGCTGTACAGGAGGCGAAGTGGGTCTGGGGGATGCTTTTCCTGGGGTCGGGTCTGCTGTCGGTATCGGGAACGGTGCTCTTGGGCGTTGCGACCTTTCGAGCGAGGGTACTGCCGCCCTGGCTCGGCGTTGCTCTCGTACTGCTGTGGCCTGTGACTATTCCCTTGGCAGAGAACGGTCCTTTCGCGGTGGGGTTGATCTGGGCGCTTCTGGGCTACGCGCTGTGGGCACGCACGAGGGAAAGAGAGCCGGTCGTGTCGGCCTGAAGCCTTGAGGGCCGGGCTTACGTTCTTCTCGGGGAAGACAGCTCCGGCTCGGCAGTCCGTGCCCATAAGCTGGTGCGATGGATCGTTTCGTCGCCAAGGTCATCCGGTCGGGCTTACATCCGGACAGTTCGCAGAGAGACCCGTTGCACTAAAATGAAGGTCCAAGCCTACCAACCGACCTCCATCCCGGTCGGCAGGCGCGGGAGGAATCAAAGGTGGGAGCTGAACAGACGCCGGCGGGGACAACCGGAGCGAGAACAATAGCCGCGCGCGCGCCAATGAGTGCGCGCGCGGCTGCTCGGATCGCTTGGTCTCTCAGCGGGCTGGCCCTCGTGTTCGGCATCCTTTTCCTGCTGCTGTTGTTCCTCAACAGCGCTGGTACGGAGGGGGACACCTACGCTTACTGGCTCGCCGATGCCATCGTCGCCGTGATCTTCCCGTTGGTTGGTGCTCTTGTCATCTCCCGCTACCCTGGCAACGCGCTCGGCTGGATCTTCTGCGCTATGGGAATCGCCTCCGGGGTTAGCCGGCTTGCCTCCGAGTACGCTACCTATGCGTTGCTTACGGAACCTGGCTCCCTGCCCGGGGGAGTAGCGGTAGCCTGGTTCGGCTCTTGGGTAGGCAACATCGGCTTTCTCCTCCTACCGTTCGTACCGTTGCTATTTCCCAACGGTCGACCACTGTCCCGGCGCTGGCGACCCGTTGTGTGGCTCACTTTCGCCGTCATCGTAGTAGCAGCGATCGTTACCGCGTTTATGCCGGGACCGCTGGAGGGTCACCCATCGATCAAGAACCCGTTTGGCATCGAGGGCGCTGCCGATACACTTAAACTGCTACAGAGCGTTGGGCAGCCAGCCTCTCTCTTTTGTCTACCTGCGGGCATAGCGTCTCTGGTCCTGCGGTTTCACCGCTCACGAGGGATCGAGCGCCAACAGATCAAGTGGTTTACCTTCGCGGCCGTTTTGATGCTGGTAAGCTTGATAGGAAACGGCCTGCTTCCCGGTTTTGCGTGGTTGATTGGGGGCGTCGGTGTGGCCTCGGTGCCCATCGCCGTCGGCATCGCTATCTTGCGCTACCGGCTGTGGGACATAGATCTCGTCATCAACCGCGCACTGGTCTACGGTGCTTTGACCACCTGCATAGTCGGCGTATACATCCTTGTCGTGGGCTACCTCGGTACGCTGTTCCGGACAGAGGGCAACCTCTCGATCTCTCTTCTGGCTACCGGCTTGGTGGCGGTGCTCTTCGCGCCCTTGCGCGAGAGGCTGCAGCGCGGTGTCAACCGCCTGATGTACGGCGAGCGAGACGACCCTTACGGGGTGCTCTCGCGCCTCGGCCAGCGCCTCGAGGCGACGCTCGAACCCCGTACTGTGCTGCCGATTGTGGCCGAGACGGTGGCCCACG
>JADDPY010000073.1:6164-10681 GCA_016781635.1 Rubrobacter sp. | reverse complement strand
GCCCGAGCCGCCGGGGCCCGGTACGACTAGCACGTTGGCCCCCACCTCCCACGAAGAACGGGGACGGCCCGAGAGCCGCCCCCGTAGGGAACAAGATGCTCCTATCCCTAACCCTCCAGCAGCAGCGACTCCGGGTCCTCGATGAGGTCCTTTATCCGCACCAGGAACTGCACGGCGTCGGCGCCGTCGACGATGCGGTGGTCGTAGGAGAGGGCGAGGTACATCATGGGGCGAATCTCGACCTTCCCGTCCACGGCGATGGGTCGCTCCTGGATCTTGTGCATCCCGAGTATCGCCACCTGCGGAATATTGAGGATCGGGGTCGAGTTGAGCGAGCCGAAGGTGCCACCGTTGGTAATGGTGAACGTGCCGCCCATGAGGTCCTCGAGGCCGAGCTTGCCGTCGCGGGCCTTCTTACCGAGTTCGGAGATGTTGGCCTCGATGTCGGCGAAGCTCTTTCTGTCAGCGTCGCGCACCACCGGGACGACGAGACCCTGCTCCGTGTTCACGGCCACGCCGATGTCGTAGTAGCTCTTGAGGATCAACTCGTCCTCCTGGAGCTCCGAGTTGATCTTGGGGAACGCCTTGAGCGCTCCTATCGAAGCCTTGGTGAAGAAGCTCATGAAGCCGAGCTTGACGCCGTTGCGCTCCTGGAACGCGTCCTTGCGGCGGCTCCTGAGCTCCATGACGGCGGACATGTCCACCTCGTTGAAGGTGGTGAGCATCGCCGCCGTCTGCTGCGCCTCGACGAGCCGCTTGGCGATGGTCTGCCTGCGGCGCGTGAGCTTGACGCGCTCCTCGAGCGCCCCCCTGCCGTCCTCGGATGCAGGGGCCGGCTGCGCCTGAGCGGGCTTCTCCTGCCGCTGGCCGTTCTGCTCGGGGGCCTGGGCCGGAGCCTCTGTCTGGGTGCCGCCACCGCCCTGCTCCCGGATCAGGCGCTCCACGTCTTCGCGCGTGATCCGCCCGCCCGAACCGGAGCCTGAGATCTGTGCCAGGTCGATGTCGTACTCCTGCGCGAGCTTCTTGACGGACGGAGAGGCCCGATACCCGCCGTCCTCGCGGTGGCCGTTTGTCTCCTCGCCCGCGGACTCGGCCTGCGGCTGCTGGGCTTCTTGCTGGCCCCCCGCGCTCGCCGTTGCGGGCTGCTCGGCCTGCTGCGGCTCCTCGGCCTCTTCCTCTGCTTCGGGCTCCGGCTGTGGCGCGGACCCGTCGCCCTCGCCTATGGTGCCTATAACCTCTCCGACGTTGACGGTCTCGCCCTCGCCCTTGGAGATGGACTCCAGGACGCCGCCCTCTTCGGCCTCGACCTCGAAGTTGATCTTATCGGTCTCCAGCTCGACGAGGGCTTCGCCGGCCTCGACCTGATCCCCCTCGCCTTTCAGCCATTTACCGACCGTCGCGTCGGTGACCGACTCACCAAGCTCCGGCACATGTATCTCAACAGCCATGCTTCACCTCTCCCTCTCCTCTACGACCCGATACGCGCCCTACGATACCTCTGGTCAAGCAGAGCCGCCGTCACCCAGAGGCGCCGCCTCCTGGACGTGCTCGACCCCGTCCTTGCTCGTGTCCTCGTCCGCGTCCTTGAAGGCCGCGCGGACCATCTCGGTGTGCTCCTTCTTGTGGAAGCCCGCCGAACCCTGCGCCGGGCTCGGCCGCGCGGGCTTGCCGACGTAGCGGACGGGCAGCTCGCCGTCCACGAGCTCCCTCAGGAGCGGCTCCATGAAGAACCAGGCCCCCATGTTCCGGGGCTCCTCCTGGACCCACACGATCTCCCGGAGGTTCGGATAGCCATCGAGGACGGCCCTCACCTGCTCCTTGGGGAACGGGTAGAGGAGCTCGATGCGCGCCACGGCCGTGACCTCGTCCTCCTCCCGCGCCTCACTCCCGGCGAGCTCCACGTAGATCTTGCCGGAGCACAAGATGAGCCTCTCGACCGACTCCGCGTTCTGCCTCATCTCCTCGTCGTCGATCACGGGCTGGAACTTGCCGTCCGTGAACTCCTCGAGCGAGGAGGCCGCCATCGGGTGCCTCAGGAGGCTCTTCGGGCTCATCACTATAAGGGGCCGCTTGTTCTCCCTGAGCGCAGCCTGGGCACGAAGGATGTGGAAGTACTGCGCGGCGGTGGTGCAGTTGGCGATCCGAATGTTCTCGTGGCCCGCAAGCTGCAAGTAACGCTCCAGGCGCGCCGAGGAGTGCTCCGGGCCCTGGCCCTCGTAGCCGTGCGGCAGGAGCAAGACGAGCCCCGAGGTACGGCCCCACTTGGACTGCCCCGAGACGACAAACTGGTCGATCATCGGCTGCGCGACGTTCGCGAAGTCCCCGTACTGGGCCTCCCACAGGACGAGCGTCTCCTCCGCGTTCATCGTGTAGCCGTACTCGAAGCCGACGACGGCGATCTCCGAGAGGGGGCTGTTGTGGATCGCGAAAGAGGCCTTCGCCTCCGGGAGATGCTGCAGCGGCACGTAGGGCTCATTGGTTTCTACGTCGTAGAGGGCCGCGTGGCGCTGGGAGAAGGTCCCCCGCGCCGAGTCCTGTCCGGTGAACCGGATCGGGGTGCCGTCCTCCAAGAGCGTGCCGAACGCGAGCGCCTCGGCGTGGCCCCAATCTACCTTGTTGCCGTCGCCGTCCAACTCCCCACGGTTCTTCCGGAGGAGCCGCTCGAGCTTCGGGTTCGGGTTGAAGCCCTCCGGGGTTTCCAGAAGGGCCTCGTTGATCCGCACGAGCCTCTCGGCCGGGACTGCCGTCTCCGGGACCTCGACGAGAGGGGTGTAGGGCTGGTCGGTGACCGCGTCGTCCTCGGCGAGCTCTTCGTTATCCGGCTTTTTGCGGATCTCCTCCATCTGAGACATGACGTCTTCGACCATCTTGTCGGCCTCGCCCTGCTCGAGGATGCCGCGATCCTCCAGCGTCTTGGCCCAGACCTCGCGCACCGTCGGATGGTTGTTGATGATCTCGTACATCTTCGGCTGCGTGTATGTCGGCTCGTCGCCCTCGTTGTGGCCGAAGCGGCGGTAGCCGATGAGGTCGATCATGAAGTCCTTGGCGAACTCCTCCCGGTAGGCGTAGGCCATACGGGTGGCCGCGAGACATGCCTCCGGGTCGTCGGCGTTGATGTGGACGACCGGGATCTCGTACCCCTTCGCCAGGTCGCTGGCGTAGGTGGTCGAGCGGGCATCCTTCTTCTCGGTGGTGAAGCCGATCTGGTTGTTGGTGATGATGTGGATCGTGCCGCCCGTGCGGTAGCCCGGGAGCCTGGAGAGGTTCAGCGTCTCCGCGACTACGCCCTCGCCGGGGAACGCTGCGTCGCCGTGGATGAGAACCGGCAGCGAGGCCTCCTCGTTGCGCTTGGGCTCGCCGGCCCGGTCGCGCTCCTCCTGGACGGCCCGGGCCATCCCCTCGACCACGGGGTCGACGTGCTCGAGGTGGCTCGGGTTTGGCGCGAGGTTGACGAGCACGTTCTGGTCGGCCTCTTCCTCGCCGAGGTGGTAGCCTCGGATGCCGAGGTGGTACTTGACGTCGCCTACCCAACCACCGCCCGGGCTGTCAGCGGCCGAGGAGCCCTCGCCCTTGTCGGGCTGCTGGAACTCGCCGAATAGCTTCTTGTAGGGCTTGTCCAGAACGTGCGCCAGCACGTTCAACCGGCCCCGGTGCGCCATCCCGACGACCATCTCGGGGGTGCCCGCGTCGGCCGCCGAACGCGCGAGGCCGTTGAGCATCGGCACTACCATGTCCACGCCCTCGACGCTGAAGCGCTTCTGCCCGAGGAACGCCCTGTGGAGGAACTTCTCGAACGAGTCGACGCGCGTAAGGCGCATGAGCAGGCGCTTGGCCGACTCGCCCTCGTGGCGGCGGTAGAAGCGCCCGGACTCGACGGCCTCCCTGAGCCAGAACCGCTCCTGAGGATCGGTCACGTGGCCGAAGTCGTAGCCGGTGGTGTTGCAGTAGATGTCCCGGAGCTCCTCGACGGCCTCCCGAGCGTTGTTCGTGCGCTCGGCGATGGGCCCGCCGACGATCAGGGTCGGCAGGGACTCCAGGTCCTCGTCCTGAATCCGGTAGAACGTCGGGTCGAGCGTCGGGTCGCCGGGGGGCTCGCTCCCCAGCGGGTCGAGCTTCGCGGCCATGTGGCCGAAGTCCCTTAAGTGCCTGACGTGCTTGGAGGCCCCGACGGCCTTCTCCACGTCGAGCTCGGTCGCTACCCCCTGAGCACCGCCCGCGGCGGCCCCGTTCGAGGAGCCGTTCGTACCTGAAGCCGCCCGGGGCGGCCCCCACTCCTCAAAGAAGCTCCTCGTCCGCTCGTCGACGGAGTTGGGGTCTTCCTTGAAGCTCTCGTAAAGCTCCAGAACGTAGCCGAGGTTTGGGCCGAAAAATTGGCTCTCGGTACGGTTTTCCAACACGATCACACCCTCACGTATCGTCTTCGCATATTTTCGGGCGGGCCACCCTCCCTCGGCCCAACCTTCCCACGCCGGCGCGCACGCCGCACTTTCCCCAATACTACCTCATTCGTCCCCACG
>JADDPY010000073.1:0-6101 GCA_016781635.1 Rubrobacter sp. | reverse complement strand
CCTTAGCCTCCGGCCCCACCGATCGCAGAACGCAGGTCCTCGGCCATCCCCGAGTGCCCGAACTTCTCGGCCTTACCGATGCCTTCTCGATACGCGTCGCTGGCCTCGTCCTCGCGCCCCAGACGCTCCAATACCTCGCCGAGCCTGAGGTAAGCGTTGCCTTCGTCCTCGTGCGCGTCGAGATAGCGCCTCAGGATCACGGCCTCGTCCTCGTCGCGGCCGGCCTTCTTGTACTCGTTGGCGAGGGCCAGAAGCCCCGTCGGGTTGGTCGGATTGTCCGCGAGCATCCGCTCGAAGTACTCGATTCTGTTCTCCAAAAGAGGGCTCTCCCGTGTCTTGTAACATGTAAAGTTGCGGGCTTTCGCAGCTTATCTTGCGCTAGTATAGGGTAATCAGCTTTTCATCCGGAGTTCGTAAGATACCCGAGCGATCAGAGATCAGGGGGAAGCAATTGACGCGTTTTGAGACCCGGGCCGTCCACGCCGGCGAGCGCCGCGCCGGGAAGAAAGGTGAGAGCACGAACGGGGGGGGGCCAGGCAAGGGCTTCTACCCGGTCTCGACCCCCGTGTACCTCTCGACAACCTTCTCGCACGAGGAGATCGAGCAGACCGACAGGGTCCTCGGCGGCGAGGAGCCGGGCTACAGCTACGCGAGGTACGGAAACCCCACCGTAACCGCCTTCGAGGAGGCGGTCGCCGCCCTCGAGTGCGGAGGGGAGCCCGAGGGGGCGCGCGCCTTCGCCTTCGCCTCGGGGATGGCGGCGATGCACGCGGCCCTCTCGGCGGCGGAGCTCGGTAGCGGAGGGACCGTGCTGGCGGCGGAGCAACTCTACGGCTCTACGGCTACGCTGCTGGTTCAGGTCTTCGGCGCCGCCGGCGTCGAGGTTCGCTTCGTGGATGTTTCGGACCTCGACGCCGTCAGGAAAAAGGTCTCGGAGCTCTCGCCCCGGGCCGTCGTAGTGGAGACGATCTCCAACCCGCTCCTGCGCGTCGCGGATGTGCCGGCGCTCGCCGAGATTACGCGTGAGGCGGGCTCCACCCTGATCGTGGACGCTACCTTCACCACCCCTTATCTCCAGCGCCCTTTGGAGCTCGGGGCGGACATCGTGGTCCACAGCGCCACGAAGTACATCTCCGGCCACGGCGACCTGACCGCCGGCATCGTGGTGGCGGGCCCGCCCTACGACGGGGCCCTCGACTCCCTGCGCAAGCTCGTCGGCGGCACGCTGGGGCCCTTCGAGGCCTGGCTCGCCCTGCGCGGCCTGAAGACCCTGCCCCTCAGGATGGAGCGCCAGTGCGAGAACGCCAGCGAGGTCGCCGGGCGCCTGGCGGCCCACCCCAAAGTGGCGAAGGTCAACCATCCCTCCCTCAAGGACCACCCGGACCACGAGATCGCCCGCCGCATGCTGGACGGCTCCGGGGGGCTGCTCTCCTTCGAGCTCGCCGCCGGGGAAGGGGAGGATGGGCGCGCGGCGGCATTTCGTTTCCTGAACTCGCTGGAGCTGTGCGTGACGGCCCCGAGCCTCGGGGACATCTACACGCTCGCCATCCATCCCGCCACCACCTCTCACCGCGAGCTCTCCCCCTCCCGCCGCAAGCACCTCGGCGTGAAGGAGAACCTGATCCGTGTCTCCCTGGGCATCGAGCATCCCGCCGACGTCGTAGCGGACCTGGAACAGGCCCTGGAGAGGATCTAGGAGGGACACCATGTGCGGCCCGGAGACCGGCGGCCTCCCCGACACGGACGAGTACGTCCTCGATACCCCTACCGTCCGATCCTTCGTCGCCGCAGTAAGGAAGATCATCTCCCCGGCGAGAAGCCCCGAGGAGGCGGTCGAGGAGCTCCGGCCGGTCTTCTCGGAGCTTCTCGCGAACGACCAATGGCTCCCGGAGGAGTACCGCTCGCCCGTACCGGAGAGCGGGATGGGAGGTGGCATCGGCCAATGGCTCCTATTCCGCTCCGCCGAGCGCGATCTCTCGCTCTTCGCCCTCGTGGTGCCCCCCGGCGCGGCGACCCCCGTCCACGACCATCTCGCCTGGGGCCTCGTCGGTCTCTACAGGGGCGAGCAGGAGGAGAGCGTCTATGATGCCGGCGCGGACGCTGGTGAGGGGCAAGAGCTGTCCGTACGACTGCGCCGAACCGTAGAACAGGGTGACTTCTACCCGCTATTACCGCCGAGGGACGACGTACACCGCGTCCGCACGACCTCTTCCGAAACATCCGTCTCGATCCACCTCCTCGCGAACGACACCGGCTGCATCTGGCGCCACTCGTACGACCCCGAGACCGGGACCATCTCCCCTTTCCGCAGCGGCTACGCCAACCGTCCCTGCGCGCCAGACGACGGGCGTTAGGAAGGGCGAGCATGAGGCGCCACCTCGCCTGGCTCGCGGTTCCCCTGGCATTGTTCTTTGGAGCGGCGGGCGGCTTTTCCCATGCGCAAGATGAAGCTCCGGAGGTCTTTGTCGCGCAGGTGAAAGGGGAGATAGACGAGCGGACCGCGGGATACGTCTCCGAGGCGGAACGGGACGGGGCCGCGGCGGTCGTTCTCGAGATCGACACCCCCGGCGGGAGCCTGGACGCGATGCAGGAGATCGTGCGGAGCGAGAGCAACATCGGGGGCGTGCCGGTGGTGACGTACGTGACCCCGCGCGGGGCGCGAGCGGCGAGCGCGGCGTTCGTCGTTATGGGGAGCGACGTGGCGGCGATGGCGCCCCAGACGAGGCTCGGGGCGGCGCACCCGGTCCTCTCGACGGGTGCGGATATCGAAGGTTCTCTGGGCGAGAAGGTGACGAACGACGCGGCGGCGCTCATGGTAGGCCTCGCCGGGGCCCACGGGAGGGATGAGGCCTGGGCCGAGAGCGCCGTCCGGGAGAGCGTCGCGATCGACGCGGCCGAGGCGCTGGAGCTCGGGGTAGTAGAGCACGTCGAGCCGGATCTCAACGCGGTCCTCGCGGCAGCCGACGGAACCCGGGTGGAACCCAAAGGACTCACGCTACGCACCCGGGATGCCCTGCTCGTCCAGAAGCCGCCGAGCTTCGAGGAGCGGACCGGCATCTCGCCCTACCTGCTGTGGGCGCTGGCGGGGATCACGACGCTCGCCCTCGCGCTAGCGGCCCTCGGGTACTGGCGCATGGTCCGCGGGCGCGTCACCACGGGGGCCGAGGGTATGATCGGGGAGGTCGGCACCGTCCGCCGAACGGTCGCCGAGGGGACGGGTGGCATGGTTTTCGTTCACGGTGAGCGCTGGCGTGCCGTACCGGAGAGGCCCGAGTATGACCCCATAGGGGTCGGCACCGAAGTAGAGGTCGTCGCCCTCCGGGAAGGGGCAGTCGTGGTGCGGCCAACCGAGGCCTCGGTGCCCGAGGAGGGGTAAAGCAACATTCCTATCCTCGCTCCACGACCGTTGAGTAAGGTGCCGCGACGCCGCCGCATCCCCAAGCGATAACCCGCGTTTGGGAAAGGCAGAAACGCTCCACAAGGAGGCGCCCCGGCAAGTAGACGTGAGGCTCCCAAGCTGCGAGAGTTTGTTCCGATGGGGGACAGGCGAGTCACAGGAGGTCGTTCGCATGGCGAGGACGCACTACTTCCCGGGGGATAGGGTCCATTACGTCTGGGACAACGAGCTCGAGCCGGTGCAGGAGATAGAACCGGGCGACACGGTCGTCTACCAGACGCGGGAGGTGTCGGACGGGCAGATCACGCCAGACTCGACCGCCGACGCCCTCGCGACCTTCGATTGGGACCGCGTCTACCCCCTCTCAGGGCCGGTTGTCGTGCGGGGGGCCGAACCTGGCGATGTCTTGGAGGTCGAGGTTCTGGACATCCGCACTCTGGGCTGGGGCTGGACGGCGGTCATCCCCGGCTTTGGGCTCCTTCCGGAGGACTTCCCGGATGCGTACCTCAAGATCTTCGACCTCGAACGGCGACTACGTACTCTTCAAGGACGACGTAGCCATACCCATAGATCCCTTTTTCGGGACGATGGGCGTCTCCCCGGCAGATACCACCGAGAAGCCCGTGATCATGCCGCCCGGACCGTTCGGGGGCAACATGGACACGCGCCACATCACGAAGGGCGCGAGGCTCTACCTGCCCGTGCAGGTTCCGGGCGCCCTCTTCTCCTGCGGCGACGCACATGCGGCGCAGGGCGACGGCGAGGTCTGCGTCACCGGCATCGAGAGCCCGATGTACGCGGCGTTGCGCTTCAATCTGATCAAGGGCCGCAGCATCCCCGCTCCGCAGTTTGTCACCCCGGGCCCACTCACCCCGAAGTCCGAGGGGGCGGGCTGGTACGCGACGATGGGCATCGGCCCCGACCTCATGCAGGCCACGAAAGACTCCATGCGGGCGATGGTCGAGCACGTGAGCACGACCTATCATATGGAACCGGTCGAGGCCTACGTGCTGGCGAGCCTCGCCGTGGACCTCAAGATCAGCGAGGTCGTCGACCAACCCAACTGGATCGTCTCCTCGTACCTGCCGCTGGCGCTTTTCCGGTAGCCCCTTGACGATCAACAGAAAGCTCAAGGTCGGAGATAACGAGGTGCGTTCCGCACCGTTCTCGGGGGAGGTGTTCGCGTGAGCCACGTCGTGCTTCTGGGCGATTCCATCTTCGACAACGCGGCCTACGTGGCGGGCGCTCCCGACGTGATCCGGCAGGTGCGGCAACGGTTGCCGGATGGTTCGAGAGCGACGCTGCTGGCCGTGGACGGCGGCACCACGAGGGACGTACGCGCCCAGCTCCGCCTCCTTCCGCCGGACGCGACGCACCTTATCGTTAGCGTCGGCGGGAACGACGCTCTCGGCCACAGTGAATTCCTCGGCGCTCCGGCCCGCTCGACCGCCGAGGCGCTCATGGGGCTCGCCGAAATCGGCGACGGGTTCGAGCGCGGCTACCTTGCCATGCTCGACGGGGTACTCGCGCACGGATTACCGACGGCGATCTGCACGGTCTACTATCCGCGCTTCCCAGAAGCGCCCCTGCAGCGGGTAGCGGTCGCGGCGCTGACCGTCTTCAACGACTGCATAATTCGCGCGGCTTTCGCCCACGGCATCCCCCTGATCGACCTGCGCTTGATCTGCACGGAAGCGAGCGACTACGCCAACGCCATCGAGCCATCGGCGCTTGGCGGCGAGAAGATCTCACGGGCGATAGCGGAACTTGTCGAACACGGCTTCTCCGGCGGCAGGACCGAGGTATTCATATGAGTACACCGTTCGCCCGAAGCTATCGCGAGCCGCGTTCGGGCACCGGGAAACGCAAGGAAGACGCGTGACGGCTGAAGGGGTGGGCTTCGTGGGGCTCGGGATTATGGGGGCGCCGATGGCCCGCAACTTGTTGAAGGCCGGCCACGAGCTTATCGTCCACAATCGGAGCCGGGAGAAGGCGCAGGAGCTCGCCGCAGAGGGCGCTACGGTCGCCGGAAGCCCGGCCGAGGTCGCCGAGGGCTCGGCCGTCATCGTCACCATGCTTCCCGGACCACCCGAGGTCGAGGCCGTCTTCGGGGAGATGCTGGAGGTGGCCGGGGAGGGCGCGCTCCTTATAGACATGAGCACAAGCTCGCCGAGCCTGGCCCGCGAGCTCGCCCGTACCGCCCGGGAGAAGGGCGTAGGCATGCTCGACGCCCCGGTCTCGGGCGGGGACGTGGGCGCGATCGAGGGGACGCTCTCTATCATGGCCGGTGGCTCGGAAGAGGACTTCGATCGCGCGCGCCCGCTCTTCGAGGCGATGGGAGCAACCGTTACGCACGTCGGGGAGGCAGGGTCGGGTCAGGCCGTCAAGGCGTGCAACCAGATTGTGGTCGCGCTCGTGATCGAGGCGGTCTCGGAGGCGCTGGTGCTCGGCGAGAGAGCCGGGGTGGAGCCCTCGAAGATACTGGACGTTCTTTCGGGCGGGCTCGCGAGCAACAAGATCATGGAGGTAAAAAGGGACAAGCTGCTCACGGGAGACTTTTCGCCAGGCGGAAGGTCCAGGTTCCACCTCAAAGACCTCGGGATAGCGCTCGCGGCAGGCCGGGAGAGCGGGGTACCGCTGCCCGTCACGGCGGTGGTGAACGAGATGTTCGGCGCGCTGGTGTCGGGAGGACGAGGGGATCAGG
>JADDPY010000176.1 GCA_016781635.1 Rubrobacter sp. | reverse complement strand
CAGCGAGGACACCCGTTTTTGCCATTTGCGTACAGACTACTACGGCGGCGTAGAGGACGCGCAGGAACGCGGTGGTGTCCTGCGTCAAGGAGACCGCGCTGGCGAGCACGCAGCGGCTGTAGTTCTCCAGGACCGCGATCACGTAGGCGTTGCCCACGCCGGGCATGGCATGGGGCACGTAGCGGACGTCCGCCGTCCAAACCTCGTGCCTCTTGCGGGCCCTGAAGGGCATCTCGGCCTTCTCGCGGGGGCTCCTCTTGGGCTTCGCGAGGCCGTAGAGGTCCCTGTGGACGGCCATGACCCTCCCCACGGTGCGAACGCTGACCTCCGTGCCCCTCTTTTGCTCGAGCGCCGCGTGTATGCGGAAGGCGCCTAGCTCGGGGTTCTCCTGGGATCTGCGGATGAAGTCCATCGTGGCGAGGTCCATCTTGCGCACGCCCTTGGGGCGGCCCGGGGGCCTGTCCTCCAGGCCCGCCTCGCCCTCCTCGATCCACCTGCCCAAGACACGGTAAGACGGTGGTCCTGCTGACCCGCATGTACGAGGCTATGGCCTTGACGCTCCAGCCGTCCAGGTGCAGCGTCACCACCGCCTCGCGCGACTCCCTCACGTCCGGGGCCTCATGGTATGACTCGAAGAGACGCGAGAGCTTCAGCGGGACGACCTCCTCCGAGAGGACCCTGCCCGGGGTGTGCTTGCCGAGGCGTCTTCCCGTCCTCACGTAGACGATGTTGGAGATCTCGTTGCCGTTGAGCTTGGGGTGTTCGGCCTTGAGCTCCACGATCATACGGCGGATGTACGGCTCCAGGCCCCTGCGCTTGGCCCTCGCCGCCGCGGGGTCCGCCGCGAAGAGGCTGAGCATCCCGTCCCTCTCGAAGCGCTCGACCCTGCGGTACATCGTGCGCTCGGGGATGCCGGTTTGCCTGGCGCGCTCGGCCACGGAGCCGCCGAACAGGGCCACCGGCCTGAGCTCCTCGTAGGCCTCCTGCTCAGGCCACGTAAAGAGCGAGAGCAGCAACTCCCAATCGTCGGTGGGCTCGACCCTGCGGCGTCCTCTCCCGCCCATGTTCCCCCCTCAACGTACCTTCGTGGGAGCGGCAGGATGCCACACCGCCCCGTTCGGGTCCAGATAGCCGCGTCCCCGGGACACCCACACAGGATCTAGCGGGCTTCCGTCAACCTCGCAGTACGCCAGTGTCAGGGGGTTTTGTGTCCTAGTTTGCGCAAGGGGAGGCTGAGGTGAAGCATGGGAAACAGAATATGCCGAAGCGTCCCAAAGGCTGAGCTAAAAGAAGCTTAAGATTGGTCATCACCGAACCGAGTGTCGAGTGCTGCTAGCGGTTAGGGGGGCCTACGTTCCTGACGTAGGGGTTCTTGATGCAGACCCGCACCGTGTGCCCCACTTCCTCGTCCGCACGTATCTTGATGCGGTAGGTGCCCGAATCCGCCAGCAGGGGGCTCTCGCCTCCTTCGCCGGCCGCGCCGGTTATGGTGGAGGACGGTACCGGGTTCCCGTCCTCGTCGAGCGCCTCTATGGTGAAGCTGCCGGTTCCCGTCGAGGCGAAGGCGTATCGCCACCCCTCCCCGTACGTTTCGAAGGAGGGGGAGGTGCCATCCCCGACGCCATTGAAGACGCCCACGTCTTCTGTGCCGAGCACGACCCCTTCTCCGGGGTCTCGCGCGTCGGGGGCCGCGCCGTCGGGGGCGCCCCGATCCTCCCCCGTCGAACAGGAGACCGGCAACCCGTTCGGCGGGAGGCCCGCCCGGACTTCCGGCGGTGGCGGCACCGCGTCGTCCGCCGCGCGGAAAGAGATGCCGCCGATCGACGCCAGCAGGACCACCCCGATCCCTACCACGCCCCAGCGGGACCTTCGGGAGCCGGACCCCGTTCGCGAACCCCGCAGCAGGAACGATAGCGCCACCACCCCGAGGAGCGTAACCGCCAGAAAAACCGCCGTGGTCACGACGAGTTGCCCCGGTATCGTTGTGCACCATCTCTCCGCTCCCAAGGGGCCACCGTACCCTGAGCTTCCGCCGGGCCGAAAGGATATCTCCGAGCACGACCAGTCCGCCCGGCCGACCTCACCCAAGAGGTTCGCGGAGAGAAAGAGCGCCGGCAGCCCTCCGAAGCCAATTAGGGCGGCCCACGAATAGCGCGGCCCCGGCCACCAGGCCCCGAGAAGGGCTAGCACCAGAGCGGCCCAGAAGAAGTAGGGGGGCAAATTGTACAGGACGGAGAGGTAGATCCCTGCGATCGTCAGCACGCCGACGAAGACCCAGTAGGGAATCGCTATCGCTGCGCGCATGCTCTAACCCTCCGTGCGTTCGGTTAAGGTATTGTAGTGTCGACGGAGAGCAGCCGCCGGCTCTTGTGCCGCACAGGCTTTCGACAAAAGCCGAACAGGTCCTTCTGACATACCTGGCCCCAACCATACCTTGCTCTATCTATGGCCTAGTTTGGTAGCTCCAAGCCCGCGTTACGCCAATGAATGATGACGAGGTGTGCAGATATCTTCTCGATTCCTGCCAGCGTCGCGACACCCCCGTGTCATAAGGTTTATGTCTTAGTTTGAGGTGTGGC
>JADDPY010000544.1 GCA_016781635.1 Rubrobacter sp. | reverse complement strand
CGCGGATTATGATTCCGCTGCTCTAACCGACTGAGCTACACCGCCACGCCTTATGTAGGGGACCCGGCCGCGGCCTCGCCTCCGCGACCCGATCCCAGAGCTCCCGATCGGATTTGAACCGATGACCCCTTCCTTACCATGGAAGTGCTCTGCCACTGAGCTACGGGAGCATATTCCTTTGTACCGTGGGGGCGGGAGGATTCGAACCTCCGTAGGCTAAGCCGGCAGGTTTACAGCCTGCTCCCTTTGGCCGCTCGGGCACACCCCCGCGCACACCCGAGTAAAGCTACCTCGCGGCGCTTGCGTATAGTAGCAAACAGGAACGAGTTTTCAACGCGCCCGTCGGGCTACCCGACATACCCCAAAGCGGGAATACCGTACAGCAGCAATGCCAGAAGGACTAGCGCCACCACGAGCGCGATGCCCAAGACGATACGGCCTTCCCGGTTCCAAGTAAGTAGACCGTTGGGGAACGCCCGTGGGAATACTAAACCCAATGCGAGGTACACAATGTTACCGGGAGCAAGCCCGAAAAAAACCGGGCCAAAAAAGCGCCTCTCGAAGAGATAGTTAGCAGATGCCGCTACGGCAATGAAAAGGAGCCCGAAGAACAGAAACGGTAGGCGTGCTCTGGCCTTCCCGTCCAACCGTTCTCCCTCACGTTCGGGAAGAGCCTGAGAAGGGATTCGAACCCCCGACCTGCCGCTTACAAGGCGGCTGCTCTACCACTGAGCTACTCAGGCTTGGGCGGCCTCTGGCCGTCAGCTTTGCGGTTCTGGATCAGTATTACCGTTCGCAAAACCGGTGTACGGCATTTTAGCAGGGGCTATTGTGTCCCGGCTTCTTGGAGAGAGACGCGCCCGCTCCGGCCGCTTCGAGCTGACAAGCTGCAAGAAACTACTGTCGTCCCTCGGCCTCGCGACGGATCCTCTCCAGGTCGTGTAGCACCTCCGGGGAGAGTCGGTCGGCGACGCGGGCGCGGAAGGGGGTGTTGGGGTTGCTGGTGACGACGGGAAGCTCGTCCAGGAGGTCCCCGAACTCGCGCGGGACGGAGCGGGCGGCGCCTCCGGCGAGGGCGGCTCGTTGAAGGGCGAAATCCCCGGAACAGACTGTGGCGGACGTACCGAGGTTTCGGACGAGCCGTTCGATCACATCGTCCGCGGACTCACCGCGGGCGCTGTACATCAGGCGCACCGCTCCCCCTGCCCTGAGCTCGCTTCGCCCCGGGTCCGGGCTCCGGGTGGCGTCGAAGACCAGGATTATGCGCCGTCCCGTCCAGCCGGCGGCCTTGAGGGCGTCGTTTATGAGCAGCTCTCGCGACTCGTCGAAGCCCCCCGTGACACGCGGCGAGTAACGCTGGAGCGCGCCGATAATGTTGTAGCCGTCCAGGATGAGGTGGTGCGTCATCCTCGTTGCCGCCTGGCCTCGAAGGCAAGTACGGCCGCGGCGACCGAGACGTTGAGCGAGGAGACGGAACCGAGCATCGGGATATAAACTGCCCCGTCGCATCCCTCGCGCACGAGCCGCCTCACCCCACGCCCCTCGCTCCCAAGGACGAACGCGACAGGGCCCGAGACGTCGAGGGCCGTGTACGCGGAGGAACGGCCCTTGTCCTCACCCTCCGCGGCGTAGGCCCACACGCCGGCCTCCTTCATCTTCTCCAGCGCCCGCCTGAGGTTCGTCTCCCTGGCGACCCGGACATGCTCGCTAGCCCCCGCGCTCGCCTTGACCGCCGCCGGGGTCACGCCCACGGCGCGATCCTTCGGGATAACGACCCCGCTCGCCCCGGCCCCGTCCGCAACACGCAGGATAGCCCCTAGGTTGCGAGGATCTGTGACACCGTCGAGGACCAGGACGAGCGGGTCAGGAGAGTTCAAGATCTCGTCGAGGCTGGAGTAGGGATAGGGCTCGACGCGTGCCGCGATGCCCTGGTGGGCCGAGCCCGGGGCGAGATCCTCGATCCTCCCCCTCGGGACCCCTTTGACCAGCACCTTGCGGGCAGCAGCCTCGGAGGCAACGCTCTTCTCCCCCACCGCGTCCAGGACCTCGTGGACGCGTCGGCGCCCGCTCCTCAGGACCTCGATCACGGGCCGTACCCCGTAGACGACCTCGCCCTTCACGAAGCCCCGCGCTACCGGCGACTCAGGACGGGGCCCTCGGGCGTATCTTCGACGATCCACCCTTCTGCCTTGAGATCGTCCCGGAGCTTGTCGGCACGTGCCCAGTCCCTCTCGCGCCGCGCCCCCTCCCTTTCGGCGACGCGCTCGAGGATTCCGGCCTCCGGCTCCTCCGCGTAACGAACCCGGATACCGTTTACGTCCGCTACGGACTCCTCCGCGAGGTCGAACCCGAAGGTTGTCAGGGTCTCCGCGAGGGCCTCGGCGAGCGTCCGGAACTCATGGGAGGCTCCGGGGCGAGCGGAGATCTCGGCCCCTACCCTTCCAACCACCTCGAAGATGGCCGCGACTGCCTCCGGGGTGTTGAGGTCATCCAACATCGCCCGATCCACGCGCTCCCGGAGCTCACCGGCCAGGCTCGCATCTAGCTCGGAAGAGGACGTCGAGCCGGAGATTCGGGAGTACAGGTGCTGGAGCCGCTCGTAGGAACGGCGCTTCTCCTCCAGGATGGTCTCCGAGTAGTCGATCGGCTGAGAGTAGTGACTCTGCAAGAGCCACATTCTCAGGGCGTCCCGCCCGTGCCGCTCGACGGCGTCCTTTACGTCGAGAATGTTCCCAAGCGACTTCGCCATCTTCCCGGTCTCCGCGAAGTTGACCATCCCGTGGTGGGCCCAGGCGCGGACGAACTCGTGGTCCGGGTGGGCGCCGGCGCTCTGGGCGAGCTCGTTCTCGTGGTGCGGGAAAGA
Source organism: Rubrobacter sp. (assembly GCA_016781635.1). Taxonomy (GTDB): domain Bacteria; phylum Actinomycetota; class Rubrobacteria; order Rubrobacterales; family Rubrobacteraceae; genus Rubrobacter_F. The sequence goes on along the minus strand of JADDPY010000544.1, from coordinate 7,776 downwards.
AAGGTCCGTACCTCCGCCATGGATATCCGCGCCCTCGGGCAGATGCTTCTCGACCATCGCTGAACACTCGATGTGCCAGCCCGGACGCCCCGGGCCCCACGGGCTCTCCCAGGAAGGCTCGCCCGGCTTCGAGGCCTTCCACAGGGCGAAGTCCAGAGGGCTCTGCTTGAAGCCCGTCTGGGCCTTCTCGGTCTCGCGCATCTCGTTGGGGCGCTGCTTGCTGAGTTGACCGTAGGCCGGGAAGCTCTGCACCCGATAGTAGACGTCGCCGTTCCCCGGAGCGTAGGCGTGACCCCCCTGTATGAGGTCCTGTATCAGCGAGATCATCTCGGGGATATGCTCCGTGGCCCGGGGCTCGACGTCGGGGAGGTTGACGCCGAGGAGATCCAGCCGCTCATGGAAGGAGACGGTGTAGCGGTCGACCACCTCCTGCCAGGAGATGCCTTCTTCGTTAGCCTTGTTGATGATCTTGTCTTCAACATCCGTTATGTTCTGGACGAACGTGACGCCGTAGCCCTTTTGCCTCAGGTACCGCACCACCACGTCCCAGAACAGGGGCGCACGCGCGTTCCCGATGTGAATGTGGTTGTACACGGTCGGCCCGCAGACGTAGAGGCCGATGTCGCCGCTCTCCCCGACCTCGACCCGCCGTCCGCTCAAGGTGTCCCGTATCTGCAAGCTCATATCCTAAAGAATAGCCTCTCGCGCCCTTTTTATCCGCTCCCGCGCCTCGCGACCCCCGAGGATCGCGAAGAGGTACGGCATCTGTGGACCTTTGTGACGGCCGGTCAACGCGAGCCGCAGAGGGTGCAACAGCTCGCGGGTCTTTATGCCCTTCTCCTTCGCCCAGGCGCGCAGCTCCCCGACGAGCTCCCGAGCGTCCTCCAATCCCTCGATCCTCCGTCCTTCAAGGATCTCCTCGGCACGGGCGTAAACCCCCGCGCTCGTTTCTGGCAGTTCATCCGCGAAGATCCCTGGGTCGACGGGAGCGACCATCTCGCGAACGAGGCGTGGGGCGTCCGAGAGAACCCGCATGTCTTCCTGTATGGCTTCGACGGTGAGAAGCTCTCTCCCCTCCGGCAGTGAATCTTCGAGGAAAGGCTCCAGGTGACGCAACAACTCCGCAGCGGACAGAGATCTAACACGGCGGGCGTTGAGGTTGAGGAGCCGATCGGGGTCGAAGATGGCGGGGCTCGCGCCGAGGCGCGCAGGGTCCCATTCGCGCGCGAGGTCGTCGAGGCCGGCGAACTCCTCCTTGCCCTCCGGGTGGGACCAGCCGAGTAGCGCCAGGTAGCCGATTATCGCCTCGGGGAGATACCCGTCTCGCCGGTGCTCGGCGACGCTGCGCGCACCGTGGCGCTTCGAGAGCTTCGTACCGTCGGGGGCCAGGACCAAACCCAGGTGCAGAAACTCCGGCTCCCGTTCCCCGAGCGCTCTGTAAAGAAGCGCCTGGCGTGCGGTGTTGGAAAGATGCTCCTCCCCGCGCAGGACGTGCGTGATCCCCATCGCGGCGTCATCCACGACGGCCGCGAAGTTGTAGGCAGGCATCCCGTCGGACTTGACCAGCACGAAGTCCTCGATCTTCGAGAAGCTGACGCCCCCCCGCAGAACATCCCGGAAACTCCCCTCGCGCTCCAATGGCCGGAAGTACAACGCGCGCCTGCCCGCATCGTCCTCCGCCCGATAAGCCAGCCCCGCCTCCTCGAGCCGCGCCGCCGCCGCCTCGTAAACGTCACCGCGCTCGCTCTGGCGGTAGGGACCATCCTGGAACCGGAAGCCGAGCCATTCGAGGTCTTCGATCTGCGCTTCCTCGAACTCCCTCGTGCTCCGCTCAAGGTCCGTGTCCTCGATGCGAAGGACGAGGTCCCCCTCATGGTAGCGGGCGAAGAGGTAATTGAAGAGCGCCGTCCGGGCGCCGCCGAGGTGAAGCATCCCGGTCGGGCTCGGCGCAAAGCGGACGCGGACCCCGTCGTGGCCGATCAAAAGATGCATCTCGGAGCGTTAAACCTGTGCCTCCGGCGCCGTCAACTCGTTCCGCACGTTGCCGGTGTTGAGCGTGCCGGAAGGCTCGAACAGCAGCACGTGTGCCTCCTCATCGGCGACTGGCCTGTGCTCGACGCCACGCGGCACGACCATAAGCTCACCCTCCTCGAGCCACACCTGCCGCTCCCGAAACTCCATCCGAAAACGCCCCTTTACGACGAGGAACAGCTCGTCCGCGTCCTCGTGATGGTGCCAGGTAAAAGGACCTAAAAGCTTGACGAGCTTGACCTCCTGCCCGTTAAGCTCGCCGACGACCTTCGGGCGCCAGTGCTCGCCGAACAGCGAGAACTTCTCCTCCAGGTTGACCTTCTCCGCCACGCTAAGCCCCCTCAATCACCTTCGCGGCTCTCCAGGAGGCAGACGGCCTGAGCGGCTATCCCCTCGCCGCGGCCCGTGAAGCCGAGCTTCTCGGAGGTGGTACCACGCACCCCGATCCGCCCGGGCTCGACACCCAGAGCTGCGGCGAGGTTCTCGCGCATTTCGGTGCGATGGTCGCGTATTTTCGGGCGTTCGCAGACCACAACCGCGTCGACGTTCGCTACCTCCCACCCGTCCCCGACGATCGCCCGGACCTCCCCGAGCAGCCGGATGGAGTCGGCATCCTTGAACCTCTCATCGGTGTCCGGGAAGTAGTGGCCGATGTCTTCGAGGCCCGCGGCCCCTAGCAGGGCGTCGGTGACGGCGTGGGCGAGGACGTCGGCATCCGAATGCCCCACGAGCCCTCTCTCGTACGGGATCTCCACCCCACCGAGCATGAGCTTGCGCCCTACCCCAGCCTCCGAGAAGGCGTGCACGTCCACTCCAAGGCCCACGCGGAAGCTCAGTTTCGAACCTCGTGCCGTGGCCCGAGACGGGCACCGAGGATCGCCTCGGCGAAGATCAGGTCGGCGGGCTCGGTCAACTTGATGTTGGTCTTCTCGCCGGGGACCACGACGACGCGCCCGCCCGAAGCCTCGACGAGGGAGGCGTCGTCCGTGGCTACACGCAACGACTCTTCGGATCCGCCATATACCTCGCGCAGTACCCTCAAAGGGAAGGCCTGTGGGGTTTGTACAGCGTGAAGCTTCGATCGGTCTAGGGTCTCCTTCACGGCCCCGTCCTCGGCAACCTTTATGGTGTCCGAAACGGGTACGGCCGGCACTACCCCGTCGGTTCTGTCCGCGAGCGCAGCCTCCACGACGCGCCCGATAAGCTCCGGGGTAAGGAGGCATCGGGAACCGTCGTGGACGAGGACGATCGTCTCGGGCGGCTCGTGGGAGAGGAGATCCAGGCCGTTCTTCGTCGAGAACGAGCGGGCCTCGCCCGGCAGGGCGCAGCCGACGTATTTGGAGAAGCCCGCCTCCCCGGCCAACTCCTTGACCCGTGCACCATCTCCAACGGCGTAGACCCTTGCGACCTCCGGGCACTCCTCGAAGGCGCGCAGGCAGTGCAAGAGAGCGGGGAGGCCCAGGAGGTCCAGAAATTGCTTGGGCCGACCCATCCGGGTGCCGGACCCGCCGGCGAGCACGAGCGCCACGACCGGCACGGCGGTGGCCTTACGTTTAGGTATTCTCCGGACTATTGGCCGTCGCCCCCGGCGCCTTCTTTCAGCGCGTTGTCGAGAAGCTTCCCGGCCTCGCTCGCCTCGACGTTGCGCACCAGGGCCACCTCGGAGGCGAGAATCTGGCGGGCCTTCATCAGCATCGTGCGTTCGCCGGTCGAGAGGCCGTTGGCCGAGTTGAACCGGGAAAGGTTGCGGACCACCTCTGCAACCTGGTAGATCTCGCCGCTCTTGATCTTGCCCTGGTTATGCTTGAGCCTGTGGTTCCAGTTGGGGGGCATCTCCGTGACCTCGTCCCCGAGCGCGGCGAGTGCCTCCTCGACGCTCTCATCGTCCGCGCAGGCCCTCAAGCCCGTGTCCCCCTCGGCGGGGATGCTGACGGTGAGCTCCGAATCCGGCAGGTACACGACGTAATAACGCCTGACCTCACCGAGGATGGTCTTCTCCTCCACCCCGGAGATGCACCCTGCTCCATGGTTCGGGTACACGACCCTGTCGCCCTCGGCAAACGTCGTGCGAGGAACCTCTTCGTTGCTCATCTCATTACCGGTGTTGTTCGTAGCCTCCGCGGCCATCCTAAAGTACCTCCCCAGAGCTTTCCAAGCTTCGTTGCCGCTTTAGCCCGCGCCGGATGGCGCGTGCCCGGGCCTGGCCCACACCCTCCACGTCATCGAGATCCTCCTCCGTCGCCTCCAGAAGCTCTTTGAGCGAGCCGAACTCCGCTATAAGCTTCTCGGCGACTCGACCCGGCAATCGCGGAACCCTCACGAGTTGCCGGTAGCCGCGCGGCTTGAGCAGGAAATCCTCCGCCTGCTCGACCGCCCCATATCCGAGAACCTGCGTGATCTCCATCGGGTCCGAGAGTTTCTCGGTCGAGAGCTCGCGCAATCGCTCACGGACGTCCCTGTAATCGGTCCCCTCGGCACAGTAGTCACGGATGAGCGCATCGTACTGCTCGGGGACGTTGTGGAAGGCTTGCTCAAGTTGCATCTCGATAAGCCTCCCCTCCCTCCCAAGCTCTCTGACGTAAGCCTCGATCTCCTCGGCTATCCGCACGGAGTACTCGAAGGTGCTCACGGCGCTTACCACCTCCCGCAAGGTCACCACCCCATCGTACTCGTGCAACGTCAACAACCGCGCCTCTTCCCGCAACCTCCTCGTAAACTTCTCGAGGGTCGCAAGAGCGCTATTCGCCTTGCTGAGAACGATGCTTATGTCCTCCAGAACGTGCGGGCCGACATTCCCGCGGTACAAGCTGACGACCCGACGCCGCTCCGAGACGACCACGACGAGGTTACCAGTCTGCCGTGCCGCACGGTGGCCCGCTATGTGGCGGGTGCCCGTCTCGTCAGAGTTGAGCGAGGAGTCGGGGTTCAAAAGGACGTTTGCGTAGTGAATTACGGATACGTCCGGCGAAACTACGATCGCCCCGTCCATCTTCGCCAACTCGTAGAGCCGCATCGGCGTGAACTCGAGGTCTATCTTCATACCGCCGGAGATCAAACCCTGCTTCTCCAGCTTCTGCGGGTTGGCGACGACGATCAGGGCCCCGTTGTGCGCCCTGATGATGTTATCTATGGCATCACGAAGCGGCGTCCCCGGTGCCACGAGCGCGAGGGCTTTGCGGAGTTCCACGGTTAAGTCCCGACGGGGACTCAACTTAACGCCGCCCCCACGGCCTCCTCGAGCGTCTTGACCTCCAACAACGAAGCTTCCTTCCTTCTCGTCCGACCGTTCGGCGCGCCGTTTCGAGCGCCTGCTCTCGAACCTTCGGACGCACCTTCTGGACTTATTATACGCCCGAACCCGAGCTTGCGAAGCTCGGCGACGCGGCGCGGCCCGCCGGAGACGAAGCGAACGTCTCCAGTCAGCCCCACCTCCCCGAAACACGCGGCCCCCACCTCCACCGGCCGGTCCCTGAGCGCAGAGGCTATCGCGAGCGCTACCCCGAGGTCCGCCGCCGGCTCCTCCACCCGGACCCCGCCCGTGACGTTCACATACACGTCCTGATCCCCGAGAACGAGCCCCGCCCTCCGCGAAAGTACGGCGCACAGCATGTTCACCCGCCCTGTGTCGAACCCGTTTGCAACGCGCCGGGGCACCGCAAGCGGGCTCGGTACCACGAGGCTCTCTATCTCCACGAGCATCGGCCGCGTCCCTTCCAGAAGACACACGGTCACCACCCCGGGCGGCACCCCACCCTCGCGCGTGCTCAAAAAGAACGCCGACGGATCCTCGACCTCGATCATCCCTCCACCCGTCATCTCGAAAACCCCGACCTCGTTCGTCGAGCCGAACCGGTTCTTCAACGCCCGCAAGATACGGAACGCCTGGTAGCGATCCCCTTCGAATTGGAGGACGGTGTCCACCATGTGCTCCAGCACGCGCGGCCCCGCGATGGAGCCCTCTTTGGTGACGTGCCCGACGAGGATAACCGTAATCCCTTCGGCCTTTGCCAGCCGCATCAGCCTCGCCGCGGTCTCCCGAACCTGCCCAACGCCCCCAGGCGCCCCCGTAAGCTCCGGCGAGTAAAGCGTCTGAATGGAATCTACGACCACTACCCTTGGCCGCTCCTCCAGGATCGTCGCCTCGATCACGTCCACGTCCGTCTCCGACAGCACGCGGAACCCGGCATCCCCAACCCCGAGCCGCCGCGCGCTCAACGCCACCTGCCGGGGAGACTCCTCCCCCGAGACCATCAAGCACCCTTCACCAAGATGCCCCATGACCTGCAACAGGAGCGTACTCTTCCCGACCCCCGGCTCCCCCCCGACGAGGACGAGCGAGCCCGGCACGATCCCCCCGCCTAGCACCCGATCCAACTCCCCGACCCCGGTGGAAACCCTGTCGCCCTCGCGCTCCGCCCGAACCTCGTTGAGCGCCAGCGTCGCACCCGCGGCCTTCCTGCCAGGCACCTTCGCGTTTGCCGCCCTGGCCGCGAACCCCACAACCTTCTTGTCCTCCCGCGTCTCCTCGACGAGGGTACTCCACTCCCCGCACTCCGGACACCGCCCCAGCCACTTCGGCTCCTGATGACCGCAGTTCGAGCAGGTAAATACGCTTTTCGTGGCCATAAATTGATTGTACGGGACAAGTGTAGATTTACAGCCGCTCCTACCCACAGCCGTGTCTCAGCAAGAAGGAGTTATACTTCGTTTTACTGCGACGGGAGGAACGGGCTCATGCAAACGCGGCGAACGTTGAGGAAGGTTGGTGGGTCGGTGATGCTGCCTATCCCGCCGGAGATGCTGAAGGAGATGAGTTTGGAGGTCGGGCAAGACGTAATAATGTCCTCCGAGGGTAACATTCTGCGGGTAGAACCCTCAGTACCCAGACCCGCACCAGGCGCCGTGGAGTTCATGCAACGGTTCACGAAGAAGTACGACGAGGCTATGCGCAACCTCGCCCAACGTTAACAAGGGTCCTTACAAGCCTTGAGCACGCCGCTCTCTGCCGGCAATAAGCCAGGCCTACCGGAAATCCTGTTTTTCCACACGGTCTCGATCGATCGGTACGGAGGTTTTGAAGGCGTACGCGATGAAGGTACCCTCTTTGCCGCTATCGCATGGCCATGGCAGGCCTCGTTTAGGCACGAACATTTCGTCTCGCCCTTCCAAAAAGCCGCAGCCTTGATGGAGTCGATTATAAGACGTCCTCCTTTTGTGGACGGCAACAAGCGTACCGGAACGGCCTCCGCGCTGTACCTCCTATCTACCTTCGGCTACGAGTTTGAGGCGGAGCAGAAGGATCTCGAAGATTTTGCGGTGAACGTCGCCCTCGGGGAGCTGCAGACGGAGGAGATCGCAGCCTGGTTCGAGAACCACGCCTATAAAGCCTGACCCTGCTCGTTATAAGTAGCCGTGCAGAAACTAGAAGCTAACGAGGGAGGATCTTGAGAGCCGCAGACGTATTACATCTGATGAGCACAGCACCGGAACGGTACGAGACCGTACGTTCGTCACTCGTCTACCGGGGCGATGGTCAAGATCGAAGCCGTGCGTGAAAGGTACGCCAGAAGCGAGTCCGGCCGCCGCCGCTTCGGGGACGCACCAGACCAGATCTGGCACCCGGAACCCGATTCGGCATTTGGGTGGCGGTGCAAGATCTGGCGCGTCGCCGAGCATCAATGGCGCCAGGAGCTCGAGCTGCCGGGTGGGGAGGTCAGTATTCTAGTTTCGAACGGCCGGATCCGA
>JADDPY010000500.1 GCA_016781635.1 Rubrobacter sp. | reverse complement strand
TTCCGTCCCCGTGCCGGTTTCCGTCCCCGTGGCACCCGTTCCCGTGGCACCCGCGCCGGTTTCCGCCCCCGTGGCACCCGTTCCCGTGGCACCCGTCGCGGTCGAACCCGTTGTGGCCGAGCCTGTAGCAATTGAGCCGGTTGCGTTCGAGACGCAATATGCTCCTGCTGCTGCGCCCGTAGCGTTCGAGCCGCAGTATGTTCCCGTTGCTACACCCGTAGTGTTCGAGACCCAATATGCTCCCGTTGCTGCGCCAGTCGTGGAGGAGGCTCCGATTCTGCAGGTAGACGCCGCTACCGGGTCCGCCGTGTCTTCGACCACCGGATCCGAAATCGTGGAGGAGTCTCAGGCTGGAGATGGGACCGTTAGCGCCGTCGCGTATTCCTCAGCCGGGGAGTCCTAGAAAGAAGTCTTAACGCAGCCCTAGCCCGGGACACCTGCTCCCGGGCCATGGTGTTTTTGCGAAGGGGACCGCAGAAGCGGTCCCCTTCCTGCTCGGGGCCGGGTTTTCGACCATGGGCCAGCCCCTACAATGTTCGGCATGGAAACCTCGAGCTTCTCCGCCGGTGTCGGTCGGACCATCCGGCGTTATGGTATGGACCTGTCGCGCCCTCTGGCCATGGTCTCCGGTGGGCCGGATTCGGTGGCTCTTCTATGCGTGATCGCCGAGATCGGAGAACGTCCTTTCGTTCTGCACGTGGATTATGGTCTGCGCGGCGAGGAGTCTCGGGGGGATGCGGAGTTTGTCCGGGGGCTCTGCGGGGAGATGGGGCTCGATTGCGAGGTCAGGAGTTTGCGGGTTGGGGGCTCCAACCTTCAAGAAGAGGCGCGTAAGGGACGGTATCGGATCGCGGAGGAGCTCGCTGCCGAGCGAGGTTTCTCTACGATCGTCACCGGCCACACGGCCGACGACGTCGCCGAGACGGTACTCATGAACCTTGCGCGGGGGGCGGGGACACGGGGCCTCTCGGGGATACCGCCGGTTCGAGGCCGTCTGGCGCGCCCTCTTATAGAGATGCGGCGGTCCGAGGTGCTCCGTTATCTGGAAGACCTGGGTCAGCCTTTCCGGACGGATTCCAGTAACCTCGTACCGAAGTACGCCCGCAACCGCGTCCGTCTGGAGGTCTTGCCGGTGCTGGAGGAACTCTATCCTGGAGCGGGGGGGAACGTGGCGCGCGCCGCAGGCCTCCTGCGCGAGGACCTGGAGACACTCGAAAGCCTGGCCGCCGGGGCATTGCGTTGGCGTGGAGACGAGGTATTCGTACCGGTGGACGAGCTTCGTGCGATGCCGCTGGCGCTTCGCCGTTATGTCGTGCGGGAGGCTTACTTCGCGCTGCTCCCCGGAGCATTCCCCCTCGGCCTCGAAGCCGTAGAGGACCTCTTGAAACTCGTCTTCCGGGGAGAGGGGACACGCAAGCTACACCTGCCGGGCGGCGTCACGGCCGTTGCCCGTTCCGGTGAGGAGTTGGCGTTGTACCGGGGGCGGTATCCCGTCCCCGCCGGAGAGCAGGTCCTCCTACCGGGCCGGCAGGAGTTCGGGCGCTGGGAGCTGACGGTATCTGAGATGGCGGAGCTCGACGCGCGGGAGGCGGCCCGCCCGGAGGTCGCGTACCTGGACGCCTCCCTTGGGCCATATCGGGTGCGCACGGTGCGCGAGGGGGATACTATTCGCCCGTTGGGCCTCGGGGGCACCAAAAAGGTCTACAAGGCTATGAAGGACCGCAAGGTGCCGAAGGACGTCAGGGTACGTATGCCGGTGGTTGTGGATCGGCACGGTAAGGTTGCCTGGGTTCCTTTGGGGGAACTCGATGAGGGACATAAGGTTGACGAGGAGATGAAGCAGGCAGTCCGGCTGGAGGTGCTACGAAGCGCGTGGAGATGACGAGCATGATGAGCGACGTCGCCGAGGTTCTCGTGCCTTCGGTGGAGATCCAGGAGAAAGTCGCAGAGATGGGGGGGCGCATCACCCGGGACTATAAGGGTGAGAGGCTCCTACTCGTCGGCGTCCTGCGCGGGGCGGTCGTGGTGATGGGGGATCTCATGCGCAACATAGACCTGCCGTGCGAGATCGACTTCATGGACATAAGCTCTTACGGTTCGGGGACGTCCAGTAGCGGAGTCGTGCGCATCCTCAAGGACCTCGAAGAGGACATAAGCGGCCGTCACGTCCTCGTCGTCGAGGACATCATCGACACCGGGCTCACGCTCTCTTATCTGCTCCGGTCCCTCCAGGCGCGCAAGCCCGCATCCCTGGAGATCTGCGCCCTGCTCTCCAAGCCGTCGCGCCGCAGGGTCGAGCTCGACGTGAAGTACCTCGGCTTCGAGGTCCCGGACGAGTTCGTTGTGGGCTACGGCCTCGACTACGGCGGGGCTTACCGCAACCTCCCCGATATCTGCATCCTCAAGGAGGAGATCTTCGCCGGCCCGGGCTCGTGACGCTTGGTTCGCGGTGCCAGCGGCGTCGAGGGGTTTTGCAACAGGCTTGCTTTGACAGGAGGGGTAGTATAATCTCCTCGGTTTTCAAATCTCAGGAGAGGTAAAAACGAGTTGGGCAGATTCTTAAGAAGTGGCGGGCTTTACTTCATTATTCTTGTCA
>JADDPY010000479.1 GCA_016781635.1 Rubrobacter sp. | reverse complement strand
AGACGAGACACGGCGCGCATGGTACGACACTCTTTCTCGCCCTGCTTCCTCCCGAGCGGGAATCCTACACCCATCCCGAGAACCTACCCCATATTACGACGCTGGATCCCCTGCTCCCGTTTGGTGGAATCTTCGCAGGGGTAGGTGTCGCGTACGGGTCGAACACCCGCGACTGAAAGCGACGAGAGGAGACGGAGAGCCGTGAGGAAGCCGTCGAGTACCGCGAAAATCACGCACAATCTTGGGCTTGCCACCTGGTTCGGGGGGTCGTTGTTCGGCCAGATCGCGCTGAACCCGACCGTGGACAGCATCAGCGACAAGAGCGAGCGCGGGCGGGTGACGAACGAGAGTTGGGCCCGCTTCAACGCGCTCAACCTTCCGTCCATAGCCGCGACCCTGGTCTCCTGGCGGCTGGGTGGCCTCAGGGACGATGCGGAGCTGAGGGCACCGGGCCTGACGCGCCTGAAGGACGTGCTGCTGGGTGGCGCGGCGTTCAACGGGGTGATGTCGGGCATCATGGGGGCGAGGCTCGCGAGCCAGGCCGCGAGCGGACAGGTGCCCATCAAGTCCGGCCTGAAGCCGTCGCGCAACACCCCGCCCGAGGCGGCGTCTTCTCAGCGTTGGATCACCTTGTTCGGGACCGGCACGACGGTGCTCTCCGCGGCGGTCATCGCCATCTCGGGGATCATCGAGTCTCAGCACCCGAAGCCGCGCGGCGTCCTTTCCAAGATATTCTCGGACTAACCCCCTAGCAGCGGTCGCGGAGGCCGGCGACCAGACCGTCACCGGCCTCTTCGGCGTCGAAGCGGAACCAGTTCTCGTAGCCGCAGGCCGCCACGCTCGCCCGCACCGCCCAGGACGGGCGCCTGTACGCGAGGCTCCCCGCATAGAGCTGATGCCGGACGGCGAGCTCGCGGGTGGTTTGCACATCCAGGAAAGTTACCCCGGAGAGATCCACCACCGCGGAGCTCTCCCCTGCCTCGTTCAGAATCTCGCGCAGATATTCCAGGTCTCGCGCGTCGAACTCGCCCGAAAGCTCCACCAGATTATCCCTTAAGATCATCGAATGTTGCTTGATCTCTCCCATTACCGGCCTCCCCGAGGTACGTGTGGCGGATTGCTTTCACGTCTACGACGTTCGACCGGAAGGGTTTCGGATCCGTTACAGTCCGGCCCTCGTCGACCCTCCCGGCTGTGCGCCAAGGCACAGCGCGCCGCGCGTAGAGAAATTTCTCTGCCGGCCGAACCGTCTGTTAAGGTGTGCTCGGGTTCTGGGGAGAAACGATCCCCTCGTCCGCGCGGTGGAGGAAGCTTTTGCTGTGACCACATTCGGGGAACACAACTTACCTGAGAGGGCTGCAAGGGGCGAGGTCGACGCTTTCGCGCGGCTGGTCCAGGAGCACTCGGGGCTTGTGTACCGCGTAGCGCTCCGAATACTCGGCGTCGAGGAAGCTCAGGACGCCAGCCAGGAAGTCTGGATACGCGTCTGGCGCAGCATAGGCAACTTCCGGGGAGATAGCGCCTTCAGCACCTGGCTCTACAAGGTCACCGTCAACACCTGCTTGAGCGCCCGGCGCAAGGAGCAAGGCATGAGGTCGGGGGAGTTCGTTGGCGAGTTCCCCCAGCTTCCGGTGCAGCCGGGCGGGGAGGACGATCCCGAGGCCGTCATCCTCAACAGGGAGCGTCGGGACGAGCTTTTGCGCGCCCTCGAGTGCGTGCGGGCCGACCATCGGGCGGCGCTCGTCCTCAGGCACATGGAGGGCCTGAGCTACACGGAGGTAGCCTCGATCCTGGAAGTCCCCGACGGTACGGCGAAGGGCTGGGTCAGTCGGGGGCGCGCCGCCCTCCTCGTGGCTCTGGCCGAGAGGGCCGGGGACTCCAACGGGAGCCACGACCACGGCGAGGAGGCGTCGTGATCGAGGCCGACCGCTGGGAGGTGCTGGAGAGGATCGGGGCGTACGCCGCGGGCGAGCTCATGGGCGAGGAGGCACGCGAGACGGAGAGCCTGATCCTGGAGAACCCGGAGGTACGCCGGTTGGCGGCCTCCTACATCAGCATGATGGCCCTGCTCGGCGCCATCGGCCAGGAGACGCCCGAGCCTCCCGAGGCCGTCGTGAACCGCGCCATCAGGAGGGCGTACGTCTCGGCCTTTTTCCGCCAGACGGAGAACCTCTTCGGCGGCGTCGGGCGCGCCTACTTCGACGCTTTTGTTTATTATCTCGGCCTGCGTGGCGGCGGAGCCGCGGACGTACGGGCCGACCAGGCTTGACCTAGGGAGGGGGAGACGGTGACGGGTACCTTGGAGAAAATATTGGCCGACCTCGGGGGCGCGGCGACGGAGCTTGTTCCGCGGCTCGTCGGGGCGGTGGTCGTGATGCTCGTGGCGCTGTTGGCGGCGATCTTGCTACAGCGCCTGACCGCTCGCCTGCTCGACGCCCTGGGCCTCGACGACCTCTTCGAGCGGACGGGCGCCTCGAACACCCTCTGGAACCTCGGCTACGAGGGCGGCCCCTCGCGCCTCCTCGGTCAGGTCCTCTTCGCCGCCACCATCCTCTCGGGCCTCGCCGGCGCACTCAGCGTCCTCGGCATCGCGTCGCTCGAACAAACCATCGATCAGCTCGTCAACCTCTCGGGAAGGGCGCTGGTGGCGCTCGTGATCCTGATAGCCGGCATCATGGGCGCAGGCTGGGTCTCGGAACTCGTCGGCCGCGAGGCGGAGAGCGCGGGGCTGCGCGGCTCACGCATCTTCCAGCGCATCGTGTTCGCGGCCATCCTAAGCGTCACGGGCCTCGTCGCCGCAGGCCAGCTCGGCCTCGAAACCTCCGTACTCGTCCTCTTCGCCATCGTGATCTTCGCGACGATAGGCCTCGTCGCCGCCCTGGCCCTCGGTGGCGGCCTCATAACCCTCTCCTCCAACATCGCCGCGGCAGGCTACGTTCGCGAAGGGGTCAAAATCGGCGACCACATCTCCATCGGCGACGCCGAAGGTACCGTGGAAGAGATAAGCCACGCCGCCATCGTGCTGCGCTCCGAGGACGGCTACCTCTACCGGGTCCCGAACAGGACGCTGCTCGAAGGGGTCGTCAAGAAGCGTGCCGGTTAGCCGCCGAGCCTCTCCAGCGACCGGTACAAAACCCCGAAGAACGCCCCCCGGTCCAGCCCAACCCCAACGTCGGCGTTGAGCGGTCTCCCATCTTCGCCCCATGGGCCACAGATTGTCCGCCCCCGCCCCTCGCCTTCAAGCTCCACGTCCACCCGTATCCGGCGCGTCTTCAGGTTCCCCGGCTCGACCACGGAGGCAACGGCTACCGCGTCATGAAGGGGCGTGGTGGCATCCCGAATAGCTTTTCGCCCGGCGCAACGCCCGTCACCAGCCGCGTGGCGACCTCCCCTGCTGGACCCAAAGAAAGCATGTTCGATACCTCCTCCGGCCCCGCAACGGCCTCGCGGGTGACGTCGAGGCCGACCATCGTTATGGGGAGTCCGCTCTCGAACACCTCCCGCGCGGCCTCCGGGTCCACGTAGGCGTTGAACTCGGCGTGGGGCGTGATGTTCCCGGCCCCCATGCTCCCGCCCATGAGCACGATCCGCGACACTCGCCCCTTCAACCCCGGGTATTCGCGCAGAAAAGTCGCCACGTTGGTCAGGGGGCCAGGGGGATCAGCGTCACCGGCTCGGCGGCCCCCCGCAGGACGTCGGCCATCAGCCGGACGGCCCCCCTCGCGTCCGGTTCGAAGGCGGGCTCGGGGAGCTCCGTACCGCCGAGCCCGTCTTCGCCGTGGACGTCCTCGGCGGCGACGAGCGGGCGTTCGAGCGGCCCTTCGGCCCCCGCCCCGACCGGTATCTCCATACGCCCCACGAACGAGAGCACCTTCAGGGCATTTGCCGTGGTCTTCTGCAGCGTCACGTTCCCGGCGACCGTCGTCACCGCGCGTACGTCGAGCTCCGGGGCCCCGCAGGCAAGCATGATCGCCACCGCGTCGTCGCGGCCTGGGTCCACATCCAGAATCACGGGTATGGGTCGCACGCCCCCGATGGTAGCAGTCCCGCCGACGGACAAGCCCGTAGAGCGTGAAATAGCGACTTTAGCTATAAGATTCACAGCTTTTGGGGACACTATGTGGCAAATACACATATGCAGAACGGATGCGCGCGGCGCTCTGCGTTAGAGGTAGCGCGCAAAGCTAGAGAATTGTGGAGGGTGGGCGAGATGAAGAAGCCGAAGCCACCGATCGGGGATCCGGCGCACGACGTGCTCGGGTACGAGCGGCAGCCCCTGGACGCCATCTTCAAGCCGGAGACCGTGGCCGTCATCGGGGCATCGGAGCGGCAGGGCAGCGTGGGGCGCACGATCATGTGGAACCTCATCTCCAACCCGTTCGGGGGGACGGTCTTCCCGGTCAACTCGAAGAGGCCGAACGTGCTCGGGATCAAGGCCTACCCGACGATCTCGGAGGTGCCCGCCGAGGTCGACCTCGCGGTGATCGTGGCGCCCGCGCGCGCGGTGCCGGGGATTATGGAGGAGTGCGTCGAGGCCGGGGTGCCGGGCGCGATCATCATCTCCGCCGGGTTCCGCGAGACGGGGGCGGAGGGGGCCGAGTTGGAGGCTCGCATCCTGGAGATAGCACGGCGGGGCAGGATGCGCATCATGGGTCCGAACTGCCTCGGCGTCATGAGCCCCGTCACCGGCCTCAACGCGACCTTTGCGGGCGGGATGGCCCAGCCAGGCAACGTCGCCTTTCTCAGCCAGAGCGGGGCGCTCCTCACGGCCATCCTGGACCGGAGCATGGGCGAAAACGTCGGTTTCTCGCACTTCGTCTCCGTTGGATCGATGCTGGACGTGGGCTGGGGAGACTTGATCTACTACCTCGGGGACGACCCGAAGACGAAGAGCATCGTCGTGTACATGGAGTCCATCGGCGACGCTCGATCCTTCCTCTCCGCCGCCCGCGAGGTCGCCCTCACCAAGCCCATAATAGTCATAAAGGGCGGCCGTACCGAGGCCGCCGCCCACGCCGCCCAGAGCCACACCGGCTCCCTCACCGGGAGCGACGAGGTGCTCGACGCCGCCTTCAGGCGTAGCGGCGTTCTACGGGTCGACGGCATCGCCGACCTCTTCCATATGGCCGAGATTCTCGGCAAGCAGCCGCGCCCGAGGGGTCCGCGCCTCACCGTCGTCACCAATGCCGGCGGCCCGGGTGTCCTGGCAACGGACGCTCTCATCCGGACCGGCGGCGAGCTCGCCGAGCTCTCACCGGAGACGATGCAAAAGTTGAACGAGATCCTCCCCGCCCCCTGGAGCCACGGCGACCCCATAGACGTCCTCGGCGACGCTACCCCGGATCGCTACGCGAACACCCTGGAGGCTGCGGCACGAGACCCGGAGAGCGATGGCCTCCTGGTCATTCTCACGCCCCAGGCCATGACCGACCCCACGGGGACGGCGCAAGGGCTCGTGCGCTACGCCAAAACCAGGGGCAAGCCCGTCCTCGCGAGCTGGATGGGCGGCCCGGACGTCACGGCGGGGGTGGAGATCCTCAACCGCGCCGGCATCCCGACCTTCGATTATCCGGACAGCGCCGCCCGTGTCTTCGCGGACATGTGGCGCTACACGTACAACCTGCGCGCGATCTACGAAACCCCGGAGCTCACCCATGGCGGGGATGAGGACGAGCCCGACCGCGAACGCGTCGAGGAGATTATCTCGGCCGCCCGCGAGGATGGCCGCAGCATCCTCACCGAATGGGAGGCGAAAGCCATCCTCGCAGCATACGGTATCCCGACGGTCGAAACCCACATCGCCCGTACACCCGAGGAGGCCGTGGGTGCCGCCGAAGCTATCGGCTATCCCGTAGTCCTCAAACTCCACTCCGAAACCGTCACCCACAAGACCGACGTCGGCGGCGTGAGGCTGGACCTCCCCAACGCGAGGGCCGTCCGGGAGGCTTACGCGGCCACGGAGGCCTCCGTCCTCCAGAAGGCCGGCCCCGGCAACTTCGACGGGGTCACGGTGCAGCCGATGGTCGACCTCAAGGACAGCTACGAGCTTATTGCCGGGAGCAGCGTCGATCCGCAGTTCGGTCCCGTCATGCTCTTCGGCTCCGGCGGTCAGCTTGTCGAAGTCTACCGGGACCGGGCGCTCGCCCTACCGCCGCTCACCACCACGCTGGCGCGGCGCATGATGGAGCGGACGCTCATCATGCAGGCGCTGAAGGGGGTCAGAGGGAGGAACCCGGTCGACCTCGGGGCGCTGGAGAAACTCCTCGTACGCTTGTCGCAGCTCATCGTGGAGCAGCCCTGGATCAGCGAACTCGACATAAACCCTCTGCTCGCCTCCCCGGAACGCCTCGTCGCCCTCGACGCCCGCGTCGTCCTGCACGACGCGACGGTGGAAGAGAAGGATCTGCCGAAGCCCGCGATCCGCCCGTACCCGAACCAGTACGTCTCACGGGAAGAGCTGAACGACGGGACGCCGGTGATGGTGCGCCCGATACGGCCCGAGGACGAGCCCCTCATGGTCAAGTTCCACGAGGCGCTCTCGGAGCGAAGCGTGTACATGCGCTACTTCCACATGATGAACCTCGACCAGCGAACCGCCCACGAACGCCTCACCAGGATCTGCTTTATCGACTACGACCGGGAGATGGCCCTCGTCGCCGAGAGGCGCAACCCCGAGACCGGTGAGCGGGAGATCATGGGCGTTGGGCGACTCAGCCGAAACCACGTCGTTGCCGACGAGGCCGAGTTCTCGCTGCTCGTCAACGACCTGTACCAGAGGAGGGGCGTCGGCACGATCCTGCTGGGCCGGCTCCTCGAGGTCGGCCGCAAGGAGAGCCTGCATCGCATCACCGCCGAGATACTGCCGGCCAACCGCCCCATGCAGAACGTCAGCCGTAAGCTCGGCTTCAGCCTCCGCCACGACCCCGAGGAGGGCGTCATACACGCCGGCCTCGACCTCTACCAGCACGCCTAAGAAACACCTCTCCTGCAGGGGACCGCTGCTCTCCCCGCATACGAAAAGGGAGAAGGCCCGGGGCATCTCGCCCCGGGCCGACGCCACCTGCAAACGACTCTCAAAATCAGAAATAGGAATCGCTCTTGATTTTTTTGTAGTCTTCAATAAAATACATAAGTTACTTTAGGTGAGATGTTCGGTAAGTTAGAGAGGGTCCCGGGATGGCTGCATTGATGGAGAAATTAGGGTTCGGGGGGCAGGAGATGACGTCCGCCGGGCATAGCAAGAACTTCGTGTTGAAGGTGGTGCAGCCCAGTCTGGTTGGGCTGATGGACGGGTCGGTATCGACGTTGGCGCCTCTCTTCGCGACGGCGTTCGCGACGGGGGATGCGCGGGTTACCTTTCTGGTGGGGCTCGCGGCGGCGGTTGGTGCCGCGATCAGCATGGGCTTCTCCGAGGGGTTATCCGACGACGGCGCGCTCACGGGAAGGGGCGACCCGATCATGCGCGGCGTGATCACGGGCGTCGCCACGTTTGTCGGCGGAATCCTCCACACCCTACCGTTTCTACTGCCGCAGGTCTCGGCGGCACTCTACATAGCCTTCGCCGTGGTCGGGGTGGAGCTTCTGGCGATCTCGGCCATCCGCTACCGCTACTTCAAGATGAGCTTCCCAATCTCCGCCCTACAAGTTATCCTCGGCGGCGCGCTCGTCTTCGCCTCAGGCGTGCTTATCGGGAACGCCTGAAGCAATAGGGCAAACGCGACAAGAGGGTCGGGGCCTGAACTCAGGCCCCGACCCTCTCTCGTTCCCCAGGTCTGCTGGTTAGCCCTGCGGCGGCGCGTAAAGCTGGAGGTCGTTGCCCTCGGTGTCCTTGAAGGTCGCGACGCGGCCCCAGTCGTGGTCGGAGATCTCGGCCGGAAACTCGACCCCCTTGCTCTTGAGCTGCTCGACGGTCTCCTCGATGCTGTCGTCGGGCTGGAAGGTCAGAACGGGACCACCGCCGGACTGCGTGCCCTGCGGCTCCCTGCCGTTCAGGCCGATCCTGACACCGTTGGCATCGACCTCCGCCCAAGGACCGTCGCGCTTGACCACCGGTAGGCCCAGGGTGTTCTCGTAGAAATTTACGGCCCGGTCCGTGTCCTGTACCGGCACCCACACGTTCGCCATGCCCTTGATCATCCGCAACTCCTTTTATCGCACTTCTATTCGTATTGCGAGATGATTTCTACCCATCCGCCGGGCGAACGAATCAGCAGAAGACCTCGCGAAAGCGCGCGACTATCCTCTCTTCTACCTTCCGAAGCGGTGCCTCCCTGCCGAGTTCCCGGGCGAGACTCGTCACCCCGAACTCCTCGATGCCGCACGGCGTGATCCTGTCGAACCATGAGAGATCGGTCGCCACGTTCAGGGCGAAGCCGTGAGAGGTAATGCGCCCGCTGGAGAACTTGACGCCGATCGCGGCGATCTTGGAGCCGCCGACCCAGACCCCCGTGTAATCAGGGTGGCGCCCGGCCACGATCCCGTAATCCCCGAGCACCCGGATCAAGACCTCCTCCAGGTTCCTCAGGTAGCCGTGCGTGTCGAGCACTTGGAGGCGCAGGATAGGATACCCGACGATCTGGCCCGGGCCGTGAAAAGTCGCGTCTCCGCCCCGATCACTCCAGAACACCTCCGCCCCGAGCGAGCGAAGATACTCCTCCCCCGCCCCCAGGTTCACCGCGTCCTTCGCCGCGCGCCCCACCGTGTACACCGGCGGGTGCTCGAGCATCAGGAGAGTGTCCGGCGCGAGGTCAGCCTTCCTGAGCCGGACAAGCTCCTTTTGCATCTCCCAGGCCTCGGCGTAGGGCACGAGCCCCGGGAGGCGGCGGACGTCGAGGGAGGCGGTTTTACCGGCCGTTGCGGGCGGCTTCTGGAGCTCCACTGTCCCTGTGGTTCTAGGCGCCCGTAGCTTCGCTCGCGCCTGCGTTGGCGAAGGAGCGGGCGTCGGAGGTTTGCTCGTGAGCGTGGTACGAGCTGCGCACCAGCGGACCGCTCTCGACGTGCTTGAAGCCGAGCTCGACGCCGTACTTCCTCAGGCTCGCGAACTCCTTCGGCGTATAGTAGCGGCTCATCGGGAGGTGGTTCTCCGTCGGCCGGAGGTACTGGCCTATGGTAAGGATGTCCACGTCGTGGTCGCGGAGGTCACGCATGGTTTCATGCATCTCTTCTTCCGTCTCGCCGAGGCCGACCATGAAGCCGCTCTTCGTCAACCCGTCGGGGTTGAGCTCCTTGGCATAGCGCAGGACTTCGAGGGAGCGCCTGTACTTGGCCTGCGGACGGACCGCCGGGTAGAGGCGTGGGACCGTCTCGATGTTGTGGTTGAAGGTGTCGGGGGCGGCGTCTATGACCGTCTGGATAGCCTCGCGGTTGCCCTTGAAGTCCGGGGTAAGGACCTCGACTGCACAACCGGGGACCTGCTCCCGGATCCCGCGTATCGTGGCGGCGAAGATCGAAGCACCACCGTCAGCGAGCTCGTCGCGGTTCACGCTCGTGATGACGGCGTGCTTGAGGCCCATCTTGGCGGCGGCGTCGGCGACGCGGTGCGGCTCGTCGAGGTCGAGCTCGGTCGGCTTGCCCGTAAGGACGGCGCAGAAGCCGCACGAGCGGGTGCAGACGTTGCCCAGGATCATGAACGTCGCGGTGCGGTTGTTCCAGCACTCGCCGATGTTCGGGCAGCGGGCCTCCTCGCAGACCGTGTGAAGGCCGAGGCCGCGCATGGTGTCCTTGATCTCGCGGTAACCCTCTCCGCCCGGTATCTTGGCCTTGAGCCAGTCGGGACGGCCGTGCGAGCCCGGCAAACCCGGTCGCTGCTGGCGGAACGGTAGGTACTCCGTCGGTACCCCGCCCGGCGCCGCCGCCACGGGCTTGTCCTCCCAGCGGTGCCTGACCTCGAAAGTCTTGGTACCGTTCTCGAGAACCTTAAGGGAGATCTTTCTGCGGGCCACTCTTGTTACCTCCTCGCGCCTGGTGCATCTATACTACCGCACCCTTCAACGCCCGTACTGCCCGTCCGTTCCGGGTCTCCAGGCCATGGCTCCGCACAAGCCGGAGCGTCGGAGAGGCTGTCGACGGCGCGGCTCACGGGGTAGGTCTCCATGGAGCCGTAGGGTAGAGGGAGAAGCGGGCAGGGTTGCGCGTCCCCCGGTCGAGCCAGGGCGAGTTATTCCTCGCGAGGCAGATCATGGGCATTCGGTCGTGGACCTCCCGCATCAGATTACCCAAAGGTCCACGCCCCACGGGTCCGGCTCCCCGCGGGCGCGCGTGGCGCCACGTGCGCCTGCGGAGAAATGCAGCTTCAGGCGAATCGTGCCTACGAGGGGGGCGCTATGCCCCCGGAGATTCCACCCGGGGAGATGCCTCCCGCTTCCCCGATGCCGAGCATCGCTTTCGCCTGCTCGGCGAGGCGTGTGTGTGTCTCCTGAGCCTCTCTGAAGAAAGCGGCGAGCTCCTGTTCGCCCGAAGCCTCCGCGTCGCCCGCGTATCCGTCGCAGGCCTCTGCCCCTTGAAGTGCGTGGTAGAGCACGCTTATGAGGTCGTAGTGCTCGTCCCTCGTGCCGGTCTTCTTCTCGCCCGCGTCCATCTCGTTCCTTCCGTTATCTCGTGTCGTTGCCGTTTCGCGTTACCCGAGCCGGGGACCACACAAACGGCTCGAATCTCGAGAGGCGGGGAACTACGATACGAGAGACGGCAGCACGAGCCTTATATAGAAGTAGTCCCGGTGCGGTTCGAT
>JADDPY010000284.1:2405-2544 GCA_016781635.1 Rubrobacter sp. | reverse complement strand
TCTCAGATCGTCCTTGCCAACGCTCGCGATCGCGGCGGGGTTGTACCCCCCGACGAAGCGGTAAGGTCCCTTCACCTGATGCACGGAAGGGGCGACGACAATCTGATGCCCCGCGCCGGTGTTGGACGCTTTGATGGAG
>JADDPY010000284.1:0-2133 GCA_016781635.1 Rubrobacter sp. | reverse complement strand
CGGCTTCTTCGCGTCGTCGAGGCGCACCATCTTGATGTCCTCGGCGTCGTAGTATCCGAGCAGGGCCACGTCTTCATCGGTGCGGTTTCGCGCTTGATCGTTTATCATTCAGTTAGCTCCTTGTAGTGGGGGAGTGTTCAGACTTGAGGATCGGGTGCCCGCCCGATCCTCTTTTCGTTGCCTTCATCCGGCCCGCTGCCCCGCGTACAATGCTTCGAGCATGCGCTGATGCGCGGCTTGCACGGCGGGCATCATGATGCGATCGGAGACCAAGAAACCCTTGCTTTCGCCAGCCGCGCCCAGCTCCACGCCGAAGTTGGTTAACGCAAGAATGCGGCGTTTGTAGATGCGCCCTACCTCCCTACGCAACTTCGAGGCGTAGCTGGCCCGTAGAACCTGCATGTGCTCACTCCCGAGTTCGTCCGCCTTCGAGAAGCTCGACCGCTGGGGGAACAGCTTCTTGTAATTGGTCGGCTTTTTTAGCTCTTTTAGGAGCCTGTCCCGGTCCCGCTGTAAATCCTTTATGGCGCGCTCGACGCCGCGCGGTATCCCCTCCTCGTCTATCTCCGGGTCGAAACTTTGGAGACCGGCCACGTACTCCGCATCCGGTACGTACCCCCACTCGCGCAGCATGGCTGCGATGCGCGGATCTTCGAGCGGCGGTAGGCCGCGCAGCCGCCCTGGTTCACCGACTGCGCGTTCACCTAAAGGGACGGCTAGTGCCGCCTCCTCGAAGAAGTCGCTGACCTCGACACCCAAGGCCGCGGCCAATTTACGGAGCGTGGAAGGCCGCGGATCGTGTCGGCCAGATTCGACCCCAGAGATAGTGTCTTGCCCCACGCCCGACGCCCTGGCGAGGTCCTTCTGACTCCAACCTTTCCGACGCCTCAATTCCTTTACCGTATCCAATAGACCCCCGTTCACTCAGCTTCTCTGCCCAAAATAGTAACAGGATAGAAATCGGATTTGTAGGACAAAAGAATCCAGACATCGAAAAAAATTGGATTATCGCGTAATTTGTTGGGGATTGGGGTTGCACACGGGCTGTAATCCTGTAATAATCCCATTACAAGACAAGCAAAGAGCCCAACGGAGTCACCGACCAAAGCTCCTCCGAAGGGCTTAGACAAAGGAAAGAGGCCCCAATGCCCACGAACACTATACCCGAGGTGCAGCACCCCACCACCCCCGAACCCGCCTACGTCCTCCGCGGCCTCGGCCTCTTCGAGCTTTGCGCCGGCGAGATCCTCGCCAGCTACCAGGGCGGCGGTCGCTACATCGTCCCCTCCGGCACCGCCGCGAACACGCTGTACGAGGTTCGCGTCGGCACCCGCCCGGAGCGCAACCGCTGCGAGTGCCGAGGCTGGTCCGCCCACCATCATTGCAGCCATCTGATAGCCGCCGAGCGCGTCGCCAAGAAGAGCGGCGTGTGCGACGGGTGCGGCGAGCGCAGATGGGACCGCGAGCTCGTCGAGGTCATCGAGGACCACGACTCTCTTACGTGGTTCGTCGGTGACCGTCTCTGCGGTGGGTGCCTGAGCGCCCACGGCGGCATCTCCTAGACGGCCACGTGATCCGACCATGCCTCATAGGAGCCGGGGGCCACCAGCCCCTCCGGACGTCTACCACGGTATACACGCGCGCCCCTGCCTCCTCGGTTGGGGCGCTTCTCTATGCTTAGGAGCAAGAAGAGCATGACGGAACAACAGAGGATCTGGGTGCCCCGCGAAGAGCGGCGCATCAGCCCCACCCCCACGACGATCCCGCCCCACCCCGACCACGGCGACCTGCCGCCCTGCGACTCGGGCATCAGGTCGGATAAGCCCTGCCCCCGACCAGCCACTACCCACTACGGCTACGCCTACTACTGCGACGAGCACTATGCGTGGGTCGAGGCTGGTGAGGAGGAAGACGCGGCCGAGAGCGCCGTCTACCACGCAAAGCGGTTTTTGTGGAAGGCCCAGGTCGAGGGCATAGACCGCCTGGAGCACTACCTCGGTACTGCCCTGTCGGAGCTCGAGGAGGAGAGGGTCGAAACGAGGAGGAAGGCCGAGAAGGCCGGCGAGAGGGCGGGTGTCCCCCGTGTGTAGCGCGTCAACCGAGGAGGCCTTCGTGCCGTCGCCCACGGTGATC
>JADDPY010000514.1 GCA_016781635.1 Rubrobacter sp. | reverse complement strand
GTGGGATCGGCGTTGGCCCGGGCGACATCAAACGGTATTTGTTCATCATGGTTTTAGAGGTTTCCTCTCGTGCCGCGAACAACTGGATTAACCTCGCGTATTCTAGTGATTATCTAACGTCATGGCTACATGCTGGCGCACACCACGTACAAAGTGTTTCTATATGTTCGGCGCTTGCAAGTAGCACCATAGTGCCGCTCGAAATATCTGTTGTGGACTCCTTGACGTGGAGACTCCGCCGCGGTGCGTTCGGTCCGGCGACCTTACCCTGATAGTACAATCTCCTTTCGGCGAGTACGAAGGGCGGATTCGCCCACGTTCACCAATCGGGCGAGGTGACGCATGCAGACCGAGAGTGCAACATGGGTGACCCCTCCAGTCGGACTCAGCGGTCCGGCGTGGGTCGTCCATTCCCCCGGTTCTCAGCCGAGGCTCACGGATCGAGTCGCTTCCGCAACAAGCGGAGCATCTTCGCCGCTGCCTCTCCGGGTCGGCGGCGTACCTGGGAGCGGACGAGGAGGTTGCGAGTGAGGGTACTTATAGCCGAGGACGACCCGGTCTCCCGTAAGACCCTCGGGCACGTTGTCGAGAAGTCCGGACATGAATGCCTTGTGGTGGAAGACGGCGTACAAGCATGGAAACTGTACAACGACACCCCCGGCGTAGACGTGATCATAAGCGACTGGATGATGCCGGGCTTGAGCGGGCTGGATCTCTGCCGCATGGTGCGCCGGGAGCACCGCGATGAGTACACGTACTTCATCTTCCTCACGGCGCTCGCGGACCGTGAGCACCTGCTGGTAGGCCTGGAGGCCGGCGCCGACGATTACCTGGTCAAGCCGCTCGACCGCGACGAGCTGAAGATGCGTCTTCTCGCGGCCTCCCGCGTCACGTCTTTGCATCGCCAGCTCAGCGAGCAGAAAGCGGAACTAATGCAGAGATCGCGTCAGGCCGAGCTGGGCGAGTACGTGAGCGTCGCCCTGATCGAGAGCGGCAGCCTGCCCGCGATCCTGCGGCGCTGCGCGGAGGCCATAGTCCGGCACCTCGAGGCGGTGTGCGTCCGCATCTGGACCTTCGACGAAGAAGGCGGCATGCTGGAGCCGCAAGCCGGCGCGGGGACCTCCTGCCACACTGATGCTCCGCTCGACCAGGTGGCGATCGGCGAGTCCGAGATCGGTCTCGTCGCCCGTGAGCGTCGACCACGATGGACCGACGACGTCCTCGGCACCGCGTGGATGAGCGGCAAGGACTGGGCAAGGAGCATGGGGATCGTCGCCTTCACCGGGCACCCGCTCATGGTCGAGGGGCGTCTCGTGGGGGTGCTGGCGACGTTCGCGCGCGAACCGCTCGGCGAGAACGTGTTCAAGACGCTGGCCTCCATCGCGGATACGATGGCGCAGGGCATCGAGCGTAAACGCGTGGAGAGGCAGCTCCGTCACCAGCTGGACGTCACCAGAACGATCACGGACAACCTAAGCTCCGGTCTTCTCGCACTCGACCCTGGTGGCCGCGTCAGCTTTATGAATCCTGCCACAGAGCGGATGCTAGGATCGACAGAGACGGAGTCGCTGGGCAAGGACATCTGTGAAGTAGCCAGCCCTGCGAGCGCGCGCGACACCCCGCCAGAAGATTACCCGTTACTAAAGAGCATGCGCGCGGGGAGGACGGTCCGGGTGGACGACGACTCCTTCGAGCGCAAGGATGGGACGGTCTTTCCGGTAGCTTATACGGCCTCACCGATCTTCGAAGACGGACGGGTGGTGGGCTCGGTGGTTGCTTTCCAGGACATGACCAAGTTCAGGGAGGTGGATGAGATGAAGCAGCAATTCGTCTCGACGGTCTCGCACGAACTGCGAACGCCGCTGACCTCCATCAGGGGCTACCTGGAAGCGCTAATCGAGGACGAAGCGGGACCGCTTAACGAGGAGCAGCGGGAGTACGCCGAGATTTCCTACCGCAACGCCAAGCGGCTCGAGATGCTCGTCGGCGACCTGCTGACAGTGTCGCGCCTCGAGTCGGGCAGGCTCAACATGAACATCGAGAGGATCGAAGTCGACAACGTTCTCGGGCAACTCGAAGAAGAGTTCCGTCCAGGGGCCGAAGAGAAAAATCTGGGATTCTCCATAGCCCCGGAACCCAAGCTTGCCGTAAACGGGGATCGCCTGCGTACGGTTCAGGTGCTGAGCAACCTGATCAGCAACGCCATCAAGTTCAGCCCTCCCGGGCGGAAAGTCCAGGTCGGAGCCTACCGCTCGAATGGGAGCGTGATCGTGGAGGTTGCCGACCAGGGGGTCGGAATCCCTGCCTCGGAACTTTCCCGGTTGACCGAGCGGTTCTTCCGAGCTTCGACGGCGGGAGAGGTTCAGGGAACGGGGCTTGGTTTATCTATCTCGAAAGAGATCGTCGAGCGGCAGGGGGGACGGCTGGAGATCGAGAGCGAGGAAGGGGTAGGCTCGACCTTCAGGGTCGTGCTCCCGGCGGTGGAGTAAGGGCAACCCCCCGTGAACGAGCACGCAACCCGGGTCATGCCCGCCTCAGATTGAGGTGCCGAAAAATTCCGACAAATCGTCTTCGAATCGCTAAAGTTTTCTCCTCAAGGTGCCGACAATAGGGGTGCAGACGCATAAAGCGCTGCGATAAAGGCAAACTCGTCGTGAGGCGAGGACGCAAAGCCACGGGTCTTACGCAGACAGCCGGGCTGCCGAACAGTCAGGAGCTGAAGATGCGTCAAACTTTTCTCTCGATAGCCACCGTGGCCCTCGTGCTACTGCTCGGGCTCAACACCCAACCGGAGCAAGCCCTCTCCGCTACCGCCGTCAAGTCCGCCTCCGGCGACCTGTCGTTGCGGGTCAACTCGTTCGTCGCGGCGATCCCCGGGAAGGACACCGGGGCCTACGACGTCCCGACCTCCTCCGAGAGGGCGACGATGGTTTCGGCCTTCGACGCGATCGAGGCCGGCAACCTCTCCCGCGCCGCCTCCCTCGTCGACCCCCTCAAGTACGACGTCGTGCAGTACAAGGATACGGTTACCGGCCGGACCTTCGTGATGCTTGCCGAGCGTAGAAACACGAACGGCTCCTGGCCCCACGCCTGGGGCTTGTACGTCTTCTCCCCCAGGGCCACCTCCGATACCTCCGTCGAGGTCGCCCACCCGATAGCCGACTGGAACACCGAGGACGTCGGGGTCGAGACCTTCCGGAAGGCGAACGCCGAGGACCTCTTCGTCGCGGGGGCCCACCGGTACGCGAACTCCGACGGGTCGGCCGACGTGGCCCACGCCAGCGCGTCCGTGTTCGAGGAGATCCACAAGGCGGCGGTTGAGTCCGAGACGAAGGTCTTTCAGCCCCACGGCTTCTCTCAGGCGGATCACCCTGACTACGGTGAGGCCGTCGTCTCCGCCGGGACGGCTCCTCCCACGCAGTTTGCCCAGGACGTCCACGTCGCCCTGCGCGGCGCCGGTTTCGACGCTCGCCTCTACGACGGCGTCTCTTACTCGGCCCTCGGCGCGACGACGAACGTCCAGGGCAAGTCGGCGCGCGCGCTCGGCGCGGACTTCCTACACGTCGAAACTATCAAGCCGATCCGCGACGACCCGGCCCGCAGATCGCTCCTCACCACGACCCTCGCGCAGAAATTGCGCTAGGGGGCGCTACTCCTCCGCCCGGCTTGCACGGGCGAGGGCGGATGCCAGGGCTCGGGCGAACTCGGACCGCTCCGCCTCGTCGTCCCGAAGGTTCTGCGCGAGCTCGACGTGCAAGAACGCGCCCCCGGATTTTCGGGTAGAAGCTCCCTGGATGTTCGTCGTGCCCGCCAGGTCCTCGAAGCGGGAACCCCCGTCGAAGAGGCCGACGTCGGCCCCCTCGTCCTCTAGGCCGCGGTAGACGGCCTGCACCTCGGGTGGGGCGGGGGCCACCCCGCCGGAGAGCACCACCTCGGGATATTGGTCCTCCTCGTCCGAATGGAAGCCGTGCGGCTGCACGACGAACCTAGCGGGCAGCAGCGCCTCGTGCGCCGCGTCGAAGGCCGTCTGCGGGGCGTGCGCGACGTCGCTGCGCTTGTCGTCCCACGAGTACCTGTGGGCACCGGCAACGAGCAAGACGCTCGCCCCCGTCTCCCGAAACACCTCGACGCCTACCATTGGGGTCTTGATGTCGAAGACGGGGTGCGGCACCTCCACGAGGACATCGTCGCCCCCGGGGTCGACCACGATGGTCCCCCACCCCCGCTCCGGCTCCCGGGTGGCATCGGCCTCCTCGCGGGCCACTACAAAGCTTCTTCCCGTCGGAACATCGTCGTACCGGACGAGGGTGTAATCCAGCGCTGCGGCGAAACGCCCCGCCTTCTCGAGCTCGTCCGTTCTCATCGCGGAGGCAAGGGCGCCGAACTCTGCTGCCTCCTCCAGGGATGGTCTCTGGTACCCTCCGCTCCCGCGACCGGGCATGGCATCCACGATATCGGCGATCGTGCCGGAAAGGTCTCCCCGCTCGACGGGGATCGGCTTGGGGCGCTCCCTCCACAGGCCGAACGCGGTGAGGGAGACGATCGCGACCAGGATCAACACCGCGCTAAGCCAGAACAAAGTGTAGGAGAGTGCCCCCTTCTTCGAGTCGCCGTTCCCGGTCTCGAGCTGCTCCATCTATCCTCAAACGGCCGGGATGAAGCGCAACAGCACCCCCGAGAGCATGACCCCGTACGCCAGCGCCGTTATCGTGCTCGTGGCGAGCAGGGTGGGGATGATGGGCTGCCGGATCAGCTGGTAGGCGATAAGACCGGGGACGATGAACCCAAGCGTCTCCCGGGCGAACAAGAGCGGATAATCGTTAAGCAAGAACAGGAAGAGCGTTATCTGCAAGAACACGCCGAGCAGGACGACTGCGGCGAACAGCCGTTTGCCGTACAGGATGACGATCCGCTGCACCCCGCGCATAACGAAGTAGGTTACGACGACGACCCCGACGATCATCGCCATCCTGGTGGCGTCCTCGACGAGGATGACCGCCAGCCAGCCGGGGGTGATCATGCCGCCCGGCGAGAGGTTGGTGACGAGGTAGCAGATCAGCGAGAAGAACAGGCCCAGGGAGATGCCGAGCACCGCGACCTCCGGCGTCATCTGAGCGCCCCAAGCTTCTCCAGGTGCTCCAGCAGCATCTCGCCCTGCCCGTGTATGTTCCCTATCGCCACGAGCGAGGCCTCCTCGTCGACTTCGGCCATGATGCTCCGAAAGATCTCCTCGGCCTCCCTGTCCAACCCTCCCAGGTCGATGACCTGCCCGTCCCAGTCCGAGGGCACGGACGTGATCGCCGAGCGCGTCGGATGTCCGATGACGAACAGCTTCTCGGTGAGGAGGTCGGGGACGATCTCGCCCATCTGGCGGTTGCGTTCCACCCGGTCCGGCCGGCAGTTGATTATCGCGAAGATCGGTGGCCGGATGGCACCAGCGTTCAGGAGCCGCTGGAAGTTCATCACGGTGGAGTTCGGATCGTTGGCGGCGAAGATGTTGGCCAGACGCACGGTCTTGTCGCCGAGATAGTAACGTTCGACCTTGAGAACGCCGGGGTCCGGGGCGGCCTCGTACATCCCCGTGAACGCCTCCTCTCGACCGACGCCGACCTCCCGGGCCACGGCGAGGGCTATGGCGACGTTCTCCTTGAACGTGAAATACTCGAACCCTTCCATATCCTCGTCGGTTATGGACTCCGGATCGGCGTAGACCAGGCGACAGTTTCTCCGGTCGGCCTCCTCCTTCAGCACACCGAACATCTCCTTCTCGGCCGTGATGCACACGCCGTCCACCGGCATTCCCCGCGAGAGCGAGCGGGCGACGTCCTCGAGCGTCGGTCCCATCTCCTCCAGGTGATCCTCCCTGACGTTGCAAACTACCCCGATGGTGGATCTGAGTAGCTTCTTTTGATTGATCTCCTGGAGCGCAGGTTGGACCGCCATGCACTCCATCACCAGCGCGTCGGGATTCTCGGCCGCTGCCCGGCGCACGATCCCTATCTGCTCGACCACGTTGGCGATGTTGAACTTGCGGTAGACCGGCTCCTCGCTCCCGTCGGGCCAGATGTACCTGGCCGCCGTGCCGGTTGTCTTCGCCACCACGCTAAGGTCCCCGCCGCGAAGCGCCCCCCCGCAGAGCCGCGTTATCGAGCTTTTCCCCCGGATACCATTGACGAGGACCCGCGCCCTTATGGCGTTGAGGTTGGCGTAGTGGCGCCGCTGCTCGATTATTCCGGCTACAAAGATGCTCAGCAGGCCGGCGGTGAACAGTACGTACAGAAACAGCACTCTTAGCTCTCCTTCTCGGCGGGTGGTCTATTGCGCGTCGGCTTGTCTCCCTGGATGCGCTGGCGGACGAGGAGCACCCGGATCCTTTCGAGCGCCCGGGCGACGAGACCTATCTCGTCGTACCGGATGACCTCCACGTTCTTGGAGAGGTCGCCGTAGGCGATGCGCTCGGCCTCGCTTTGCAGCCTGAAGAGCGGGCGAAGCACGAAGATCCACAACCAGCCGAAGACCACGACGGTCGTGAGCGCGAGGACGATGGCGACGATGAGTCCCTGACGCCGGGCGTTGGTCTCGGGCAGCGAGACGCTGTCGACCGAACGGGCGGTAACGACGTTCCACCCGAGCGTGCCGGCGGGTCCGATGCCGCTGACGGGGGCGAAGGCGACGATCTCCTGCCGGCCGAGGCTTCCGGGGACCACCGTGGTGCCGCTCTCGCCCCGCGCGGCGCGCGCCGCCGCCTCGCGCAACGGTCTACGCGGCAGCTCCTGGAACGCGGTGAAGCCTCCCCCCGATCCTATGACCCGGCCGTCGCTAGTCACTAGCCACACCTCGCCGGGATCGGCGACCGCCAGGGGGAAGCGGAAGAACGACGGATCGTACTCTCCCACAATGGCCCGGGCTCTCCCGTCCCGCTCCGGCAGCGGGGCGTACTGCAGGATGATCGGCACAGGTGATCCCTCGACCTGTGCCGCGTCGCGCATGCCCGCCATCTCGAACGGTTCGACGAGCTTGAGCGGCTCGGGCGTGGGCCTGCCCTTTCCGGCGGCATGCAGGACTTTGCCCCCATCGTCGATCACGTACAGGGAGAGATATCGACCGTGGACCCCGGCCGCGCCCTCCAGAGGCTTCGCCAGGGATCCTGTCTGGTCGGGATTTATCGGCGACAGGATCGAAGAGAAGGCGGCCAGGTCGTCCACGCCCTCGTTCACGCCGCGCCTGACCGATTGCGCCGCGCTCTGGGTTACGGACTCCTGGTTGTCGAGTATGGCCTGGGGCACCTGTACCTCATCCCCCGTCCTCCCGATAAAGAGCGCGGCCGCAAGCGCGAGGAGAAGAAAGAGGACGAGCCCTATAATCCACGGCAAGCGCACCGAGCTCGCGAGCCGGTACACGCGGCCCTGCAAGGGGTTGGTCCTACGGGCCAGTTGGACCAACTTACCCAAGGTCATGCAGAAGCTCCTCAATGGCATCGTTCAGGCCGCTGCTCGTAAACGGCTTGGCAAGCCATCCCTTTACGCATATGTCTTGCGGGGCCTCGTCGCGGTCCACTACCGATACGAACAGGATCGGGGAACGTGCGATCCTGTCATACGAGGCCAACTCCCGGGCCACCTGCCACCCGCTGATGCCGGGCAGGACGACGTCCAGCATCACCAAATCGTATTCGGCTTCGGAGAGGTGGCGCAGGGCTCCCTCTCCGGTAGCGGCCTGCTCGACGACGTGGCCCGCGCGCTTCAGACGGTGGCATATAAGCCTCCGCGAGTCCGCGTCGTCCTCGACCACCAGGATCCGGGCCATCAGCGCCCGTTGTTGCCGATGAGACGCTTAAGCGTCATATCCAACTCCGCGATGTCGAAGGGCTTGGTGATGTAGTCGTCGGCTCCGAATCGGAAGCCCTTCTCGATGTCGACGTCGGAGACCTTCGCTGTCAGGAGCACTACCGGCACCTCCTCCGTCGAGGGATCTTCTTTTATCCGCGAGCAGACTTCATGACCCTGCAACACGGGCATCATCCAATCCAGGATCGCTGCGGAGGGAAGGCGCGAGCGGACCAGTTCGAGCGCCTGCTGCCCGTTGGTCGCGGTCAGCACGTGGTACCCGCGTTTAACCAGACGCTTGCTGACCAGGTTCAAGATGTCCTGATCATCGTCTGCAACTACTATCAAGGGGGCAGTCTCCAAGATCGTCTCCCGGTTTTACCTATATCTACACGGCTTCTGGCGTTCCTCAGGGCTTGGGTGGTGAGACCTCGGCCTCGCGAGCATGGCCGTAGCCTGGCGCGCCGCCACACTCCCTCATACGAACAAACAAATGAGCGAGATCAACCCCATCCCGGTCGCACGGCGCGAGTCGCTACCTCATGGAGTGAGTACTACCCGTACTACTTCAATCTAGCAGCGTGGCCGTTCGCAGTCTAGTATATTTGCGCCGACTACGGCAAGCGTCGAACAAAGGTGCCTTCATTGCGCTACCAGCATCAGTCGATAAAAATAGCGGCCGTAGCGCTCGTGTTCGCCGGGCTGCTAGGGCTACGGCTCGGGTGGGGGCTGGTGGCGGACGGTCCGCCGGAGCCTGCCCAGATCGACACGGCCCCCATGGCCAGCGAGACCGGAACTAGCGAACTGGCCCAGTCGGGCGGGACCGGCGGCAGCAACGGCACGGACCTCGATTGCGACGATTTCTCCACTCAACAAGAGGCGCAAGCAGCGTTGGACGCTGATCCTAGCGATCCGAACAACATCGACCAGGACGGCAACGGGACCCCGTGCGAGGACGCGAACCTGCCCGACGGCTCTGGAGGCTCCGCGCAGCAGGCCGACGATCTTTTGAACGCGGGCGGGCCTACCCTCGGTCCCGTCCCCATTATGCCCGGCGGCCGGTGTCCCGAAGAGTATCCGGTGAAACGAGACGATGCCTGTCATGCCCCGAGCCGGGGGAGGCCGTAGGTCTCAGCGGAGGGGGACACCGAGCGTCGATCCCCCTGCTAGCCGAACCCGGCGCCTTCGAGAGCGGGCAGCGCCGAACGCGCGTAGCGTGGGACGTAGCCGAAGGGGGGATGATCTAGCGCCTGGAAAGACTCCCTGCTCGCGAGGTCTTTGGTGGACACCCCGGTGAGTATGCGGCCTCGGGCGAGGTCAAAGCGCAAAGTATCGCCGTCCCTGAGCAGGCCGATCACACCGCCCGAAGCAGCTTCCGGCGAGAACAGCGAGATCCAGGGCAACGCGACGCTTGCCTTGGAGGGCGGCAGTCCGTCCGTGAGGACCGGCACGTCGAGCCCGGCCTCCGTCAGCACCCTACCCAGCCCGTTTAACGCGAGAATCCCCGGCCCGCCCCGCGCCCCGCAACCCGTCACGACGACAAGGCTACCTTCCCCCACCTCACCTCCCTCGACCGCCCGTACGGCCTCCTCCTCGGAGGAGAAGACGAGACACTCGCCGGAGACCTCCTCGGCCGAGGCTTCAGCGTAGCAGACGACCTCCGTCCCCGAGGCCCGGCCACGCAGGAAGAAGATGCGCCGGGCCTTGACGTCCGGCAACGGTGGGGCCGGAGGCAAGCCTTCCCTCATCCGCCCCGTCACCGTCGGCGTATCGTGTATGACGCTGCCCAGACCGGCGAGCAGCCCGGCAGGGCCGTGCTCCTGGAGCCAGGTACGGTCGGCGACAGCGGGGCTCTCGGAGGCGAGCACCCGTATCATCTGCGAGAAGCCCGACACCCCGGCCTCGCGTGCCACGGCGGCGAGGTGAACGAGAAGCTCCGGCCCTGCCCCCGCGGAGAGGCCCGCCCGCAGCGCGTTCGCCAGGGAGAAGTTGTCCACCAAACGGCGGACGCGCGATCCTCCCGAGCGGGCCATCTCGGCGACGACCTCGACGGGGTTCTGGTCTAGAGCGGCGAGACCAAGGGCGTAGGGCACCACGTCGAAAAGCGCACCCCCATCCTGAACGACGACCGTCGGAAGGTCGAGGCGCAGGGCGGCGAGCAAGAAACCCACGAGGTCCTCCGGCCGGGAAGATCCCACGAGCAGGGCGTCCGCCCCGTTGGCGGAAAGGAAGACCTCGGCCCCGTCCGCGCCCCACTCCCTCCGGAGCGCAACCCCACCCCTCGGACTCGCCCCGGGAAGCTCGGGCGACAGGGGCTCGGCCCCCGCCTCGCGAACGAGTTCTGCGTAACCGCGCGTCGCCGAGCCGAGGACGGCGACGCGCGGCGTCCCGTTACGACCCGTCGAGCTTCTCCAGGAGGAGGGTGCGGACCCGGCCGCCGTCGGCGCTGCCGCGGCTCGCCTTCATGACCTGGCCCACGAGGAAGCCTATAACCTTCTTGTCGCCGCCCTTGACCCTCTCGGCCTCGTTCGGGTTCTCCGAGATCACGGCGTCGACCATCCCGGAGAGCTCGTCTCCCCCGACGGAGGCCAGCCCCTCGCGCTCGACGACGGCGGAAGGGGCATCTCCGGTCCCGAAGACCGACCCGAGAACGTCCTTGGCGGCGGAACGGGAAATCGTGCCGTTCTCGACCAACTCGATAAGCTCGATCATGTGTCCCGGCTTCACCTTCAAGCCAGAGACGTCGGTCCCTCCCTCGTTCAAGAGCGCCCGCAGGTCGCCGGAGGTCCAGTTCGCTGCCTGCTTCGGGTCC
>JADDPY010000182.1 GCA_016781635.1 Rubrobacter sp. | reverse complement strand
TATCAGGTCAAGGCGCGGATCCGGTCGCTCAAGGTGCGGCCGGTGCGCCGCTGCCCTCGGCGCGGTCGCGGGTACGCCGTCACACAGTCTCAGGAGGTAGCAGCATGAACCAGGCACACACCGAGCCCGAGCGCGGCCATTATCCGTGGGAGCAGCTGCCGACGGAGGACCAGGAGACAGAGGACGTGATCCAGACCAACGCGGAGGGCATGGTGTACCAGGCCGTGCACGATCTCGCCTGGAAGCGCCAGGGCATCGCCCGCATCCTCCGGGACATCGACCAAGGCGAGATCGTGCGCTTCAACGTCGGCAACTTGTACGACCGCATACTGACCATCACGGGCGGGCTCGCCTTGCAGGTTGCACCGGTCCTGGAGCGCAACCGGGAGGTGCTCGCCCGCGGCCCGCACGCCTGGCGGGAGCTGCGCGAGGTGTACGCCGAAGTGCTGCAGGTGGCACAAGAGCGCGAGCGGTACTGGCGCTACGATGTGTGGGAAGAGCCCGAGCAGCCCGAGGCCAGCGATGCGGTGGCGTCGTGATGAGTGTGTACCCATGCCTCGACGAGCTGAGCCGGTACCGCGCGTTCCCCTGCTCACAGTGCACCGCGTCGCATTGCTGGACCGGCACGAAGCCGAAGCTCACACCCACGCTGAACCCCGGCCAGCGGGCTTGCGATCACTGCGGGATCCCGTTCACCCCGCACGGGCGTAGTCGCTATTGCAGCGACACCTGCAAATACAACGCGATGATGCAGCGCCGGCGGGACCGGAATGCGGAGCACCATGCTGGTGGCCAGGGGCGCAGCCGGGAGGGGTACTGGTCTCACAATCAGTTCGGCTCCTTCTGGGTAGCACCTCGTTGCTAAGGGACCGATTGAGGGGCATACTGCGACACCACAAGGAGGGCAGAATGGCAGACCAGTTGCGCATCGACAGTATCACGGTCCCGGACACACGCATGCGCCCGCTCGGTGACGTGTCAGCGCTTGCAGAGAGCATCGCGCAGAACGGGCTCATCAACCCCATCACGGTTGCGCGTGATGGCACGCTCATCAGCGGCCGGCATCGCCTGGAGGCCTGCAAGCGTCTCGGGTGGACAGACATTCCGGCCAACGTCACGGACCTGGAGGGCTTGCGCGCCGAGCTTGCCGAGATTGATGAGAACCTGGTCCGCAGTGAGTTGACCGTGCTGCAGCAGGCCGAGCACCTAGCCCGCCGTGCTGAGATTCTTGAAGCGCTGGGCCTACGCGCGAAGGTGGGTGACAATCAACATACGGCGGGTGGTGAAACGGTTTCACCACCTCTGACCACCGCACAGATAGCCGCAGAGCTCGGGCTGAGTGAGCGGGCCGCTCAACAGCGCTTGCAGATAGCCCGCAAGGTCGCGCCGGATGTGCGCGACATGCTTGCGGATACACCGGCTGCCAACAGCACGCGGACCCTCCTGGAGCTGGCACGGCTTGGCGTCGAGGAGCAGCGCACCGCGGCTGAGGCTGAGGCTGAACGATGGCGCGACCAGAAGAATGCCGCGGCCCGTGCTGCCACGGTCAAGGAGGCGCTCGCCAGGGCGGAACGGCTCGGGCTGATGCGGTACGAGGGGGCGATCCGCGCCCGGCTGATAAAGGCTACCAAGCATGGCAGTGGCTTGAGCACGGCGACAAAGGGCGATGATCTGCTGCCGGGTGTCCACTGGCCAAGGTACACCAGCATGGAGTATTGCACGCCGCTATTTGTCGATGAGAAGCAAGATCGTACTCGCTTCGTTGACGTGCCGACCTTCACGGAGCAGGAATGGGAAGAGTGGACGGTGGCGAATGCGGCTGAGTCGCTCGCAGCCACATACCCGGGGCTTGAGAAGTATGGTGACGGGCAGTACCAGCGGTTGCCTGCGGCTTCTGGTGCAGAGAATCGCCGCGAATACGATCCTGATTATGGCGGCGAGATTGTCGAACCTGATTGCGACATCTGTGATGTCCACTTTATCCGCCAAGGGTGGGGGGTGTGGCAGGTGGTCGAGTTCAACGACGGCGAGGGCGGTCGGACGAAGCGCCGGTACTTCGAGCAGGACTGGTACGGTGAGACTCTGATAAAGGAGGCCTTTGCAACCGTCGACCCGCGGACGTTCTCACATTGGCAGTATCGCAGCTTGTCTATACACTCGGTACAGCGGATGGAAACATCGTGGGCCTATATCCGCAAGGAAGCCCTCTCGCGTGAAGAGATAATCGCGGCGATGGAGGCGGACCTTGCGTTACTCAAGGATCGCCCAGAGACGCCACCAGACGAGGCTACACTATTGCAGCATGCCCTCGGGTGGTTGCAGAAGTTGACTGTCGAGGTGGGCGACAGTGCCGACTTCCGCGAAGGCCGAGCAAGTTGTGCCGTAACCTCTGAAGGCCTTATGGACTGGGCCGCATACAGAGCACGCCAAGGCCGGGACAGTACCCGGCACCACCGGGTAAATCGGGGGCTCGATCACCCGCCCCCGCCCTGGCAGCGCTGATACCCGCGACAATCGAGCTGACACACCGGCCGCCCTCCGGGGCGGCCTCTCTGTGCGTTCTAACTGATTCCTAACCCGGCTCTAACGGTGGGTTTACCTTAGACCGCTACGCTTGTACA